>CAYRBW010000192.1:0-4559 GCA_964422575.1 uncultured Limnohabitans sp. | reverse complement strand
GCCATGGCCTTGATCGAGAACATTCAGCGCGAGGACCTCAATCCGCTGGAAGAAGCCCAAGGCCTGCAACGCCTGATCAAAGAGTTTGGGCTCACTCACGAAGCGGCTGCGCAAGCTGTGGGCCGCTCGCGCAGCGCGGGCAGCAATTTGCTGCGCTTGCTCAATCTGGCCGAACCGGTGCAAACCATGTTGATGGCTGGCGACTTGGACATGGGCCATGCCCGTGCCTTGTTGTCTTTGGACAAAGCTGCACAAATTACGGCGGCCAACCAGATTGCAGCCAAAAAACTGTCGGTACGCGAGGCGGAAAGCCTGGTGAAAAAACTGGTCGCCGAGTTCAACCTGGTCACGCAAAAGCCCAAGAAAGAAAAATCACGCGATGTCCGCCGGGTGGAGGAAGAACTGTCTGACCTGTTGATGGCTCAGGTGGAGGTGCGCGTCAAAAAGCGCGTCAAGCGCATGGGCAAGATGGAGGAGATGGGTGAGCTCAGCATCCAGTTTGGTTCTTTGGATGAGCTCAACGGCTTGATTGACAAGCTGCGCGCTTAAGCAGCGACATGGCCGGGCAGCAAAAATTGTTTCAAAAATTTTGGCGAACCTTGTTTCGCCCGGATAGGTTTTCTCGCCAAGAAATGCTCACCATCTATTTGTTGCTGGTGAGTTTCGCCACCCTTTTTGGCTATGTGTTCACTCCGATAGAGCGAATCGCGCAAGCCAACTTGATTGTTTCTGTGCTTTCGGCGTGTTTGCTCCTGATGGTGCGCGTGCGTGCGCTTTTTGAGCGCATCGTTCATGCGCTCACGGGCCTGACCGTCTTGTTGACGCTGTACACCGCAAGTCAAACTGGTGGCATCAATTCCACCGCCGTGGTTTGGCTCAACATTTTGTCTGTGCCGGTCATGCTGTTGTTGGGGCGCGCAGCCGCGTTGGTCTGGATTGGTATCGTTCTGGTCTCGATCTGGGGGCTGACCTTGGTTACCTGGTTGGGTTGGATCGACGGCCGTGTCACTGTCTCAACGTCGTTGGTGACATGGGCTTGGCTGAACCATCTTTTGGCCTTGTTGAACATGATGATGGCCGTTCGTATTTACGAAAACCTGCATCAAGTGCAACTGCGCAAGCTCAATCAACGTAACGACAAACTCAAGGCGACCCATGAAGCATTGATCAAGGTGCAAGTCCACAAGGACGAATTTGTGGCGACGGTCGGGCACGAGTTGCGCACGCCGATGAATGCGATTTTGGGTTTCAATGGTGTGCTCAGCCGCGAGTTGCAAGACGAACCACAGCAATTGGCGGTGGCGGGGCACATCAGGCGATCTACGGAACACCTGCTCCAGGTGGTCAATGACATCCTCGATGTTTCTCAGTTGCTGGCGGGCAAGTTGCACTTGAATCCGGTGGATTACGAGTTGCGCACATTGCTCGATGATTTGCGAAAACGTCATGAGGGCAAGGCCCAAGGCAAAGGGGTGTCACTGCACACTCATTGCGACAAAGCCTTGCCGTTGCGCGTGCATGGCGACCGCAATCGCTTGCTTCAAATCCTGAACAACCTTGTGGACAATGCAATCAAGTTCACGACAGAAGGTGCGGTTGAGGTGAAATTGATGGCGCAAGGCGATTGTTTGCGCGTAGAGATTCGGGATTCCGGCCGAGGCATTGCGCCAGAGCGGCAGCAACACATTTTCAACCGGTTTGAGCATGCCGATGCACAGACCAACCGTGCGTACGGTGGCACGGGCCTTGGCCTCACTTTGTGCGAAAAATTGGTGACGCTTCACGGTGGGCAAATTGGCGTGCAAAGTCAGCTGGGCCATGGGGCACTCTTCTGGTTGCAGATTCCCCTGGAAGCTGCGCAAGACCAAAGTTCGGTCAGCCAGATGCCTGATCACGAACTGGCCGACGAAGCACTCAATATGCTGGTGGTGGACGACAACCCGGTGAATCTGATGGTGGCCCAATTGCAGTTGCAAAAATGTTGGCCCAAGGGACACATCGTGACCGTCGACAGTGGAGCCAAAGCTTTGGCGCTGATGGATACCCAAGTCTTTGACATCGCCTTGGTTGACATGATCATGCCGGACATGGATGGCATGCAGCTCACGCAACAAATACGTGTGCATTTTTCGGCCACCGTGGCGCACATGCCTGTTTTGGCTTTGACGGCCAACACCAACCCAGTGGACCGTGATCGGTGCTTGGCTGCGGGCATGAACGAGGTACTGCACAAGCCGATGGACACCGTCGTTTTGATGCGTACGGTTGGCCATTATGTTCGGTTGGCGCGTGAGGGGATGTTGTGAGTCTTAACCGCTTGAGTCAGAAATGGCTGCCTCGCATCGTGGCGCAGTTTCCTGCGCATTACCAACAGGGCAAGATGCCCTATGTGTTCTTTTTCGCGATGATGGTGATCGTGGTCTCGCTGATCTATGCGGTGATCAATCCCGACCCCCATGCTTATGTCTCGGTCATTTCCGGTCTGTTCTCGGTCGTTGTGCTGGTGCTTGTCATACAGGTTAATCGGGGCTTGTCGCTGAATTTGGCGATTCATTTGGCCACCAGTTTGGGGGCAGCGATGTTGTTTTACAGTGTGTGGTCTTCAGGGGGCATTCATTCACCCCGATTGGCGTGGTGGTTGGTTTTGCCTTTGATGCCTTTTTATATGATCAACCGCAAGGCGGGCATCTTTTGGCTGCTGGTTGTCATGATTTTGCAGTTGGCCATGGTGGCATCCAGCTATCTGGGGTGGGTGCCTGCGTTTGAGATGGGGATACAGCAGGTTTTCCCCTCGCTCATGAACTACACACTTGTGACGTGTGTGCTCATCGTGGTGCCTTTGATGTATGACCACATGTACCGCCAGACGCTGGAGAAAAGCCGCAGTCACCAGCGCGAGCTGGAAGCTCGGCGGGAAGAGCTTGAACACACTTCAGCCATGCGTGAGCATTTCATTGCCACCGTCAGCCACGAGCTGCGTACGCCCATGAATGCAATTTTGGGGTTCAACGCTTTGTTGTTGGCTCGGGTAGAGGGCAAGCCTGAAGCTCTGAAGGTGCTCAACCACACGCGCCAGTCAGCCGATCATCTGATGACGGTGATCAACGACATTCTGGATTACTCCCAACTTCAGGCTGGGCGTCTGGTGATCCAGTCAGAGACATTCGAGTTGCGCAAAATCACAGGCTATGCTTTTGAGCTGTTTTGGCCTCGGGTCAAAAGCATGGACCTGGATTACCACATTGAGCTGGACGAGGCCTTGCCCACTTGGGTGCGCACTGACCGCCATCGGCTGATGCAAGTGCTGGTCAATCTGCTCGGCAATGCACTCAAGTTCACACACCAGGGCTCGGTCGTGCTGCGCGTGCAATGGGAGAATCCGGGCGTGCTGTTTTCGGTCACTGACACTGGCATAGGCATTGCGCTCGATCGGCAAGCACAAATTTTCAACCAGTTCAGTCAAGCTGACAGTGACATTCAGGCCCGTTACGGAGGCAATGGTTTGGGCTTGGCGATTTCGCAGAAGCTGGCCCATTTGCTCGGTGGGGAGATTGGTTTTGAAAGTCAGTTGGGGCAAGGGTCTCGGTTTTGGTTGCGATTGCCCTTGACGGCAGCACCTGCACCCGCGCATCGTTTCGATTCGATCAAACCCGAAGTCCATACCCGGGAAATAGCCTGGCGCTTTTTGATCGCCGACGATCACCCCATCAACCGCTTGCTGGCCAAACAGGTGTTGCAAAATGCGTGGCCCAACAGCGAAATTCTGGAAGCGGTGGACGGGCAACATGCCTTGCAATGCCTGCGCGAGAAGACTGTGGACTTGGTGCTGATGGACATGGTCATGCCTGTCATGGACGGCATTGTGGCCACCCATGTTTTGCGTGACGCGTTTTTGCCACCGGCCAAAGACATCCCCATTCTGGGCTTGACGGCCAATGTCAATCCGTTGGATTTGGACGCGTTCAGGCAATCGGGTTTGAGTGCCGTGATGCTCAAACCGTTTGAACCCTCACATCTGTGTGCCAAGGTTGAGCAATTGTTGCTCAACCGACAATGAACAGGGCAAGTCTCGGACTTGCCAGCGTTTTCACATCGAAAAAATCTTTCCCGGGTTCATGATGTTGTGCGGGTCCAATGCGCGTTTGATGGTGCGCATCATGTCCACCGCACCTTCGCCGGTTTCGGTGCGCAAGAAGTCCATTTTGTGCAAGCCAATGCCGTGTTCACCGGTGCAAGTGCCGCCCAGGCGCAGAGCGCGGCTGACCAATTGCTGGTTCAGTGCCTCGGCGGTTTCGCACTCTTGGGGGTTGTTGGGGTCGATCAGATAACCGAAGTGGAAGTTGCCGTCACCCACATGGCCGACCAAAAAGTAAGGCAAGCCGCTGGCGTCGGTTTCGGTGATGGAGTCGAGCAGGCAATCGGCCAAGCGGCTGATGGGCACACAGGTGTCGGTGCTGATGGCGCGGCAGCCGGGCTTGCTTTGCACGGCGGCAAAGTAGGCGTTGTGCCGCGCCGTCCACAGGCGGGTGCGTTCTTCGGGCGTCGTGGCCCATTCAAAC
>CAYRBW010000191.1:0-4561 GCA_964422575.1 uncultured Limnohabitans sp. | reverse complement strand
TGTGTGAGGTGAGCGATTCGAGACTGGCAAACTGAAAGCGGTGGGGTGACCCCAGCAAGGCCACCCAGATTTCGCGCTCCAAGGCCCATGCTTCGTCCGTCTGTGGGGTGTGCCCCAGTGTCTTGTGCAAGGCCAAAGTGTCGTGACCTGGCATGCACTTCGCTCTGAAGTCGGGGCGCAGCGTGCAGATCAGTGTGACTTGTGAGCCATGCAAGGGCAGGGTCAAGGTTTGAACGGCTGATGCAAGCGCCCATGCGTCCAGCAAAGCCACCAACTCGCTGGCTAGCCGGTCGGCATCAGCAGCTTGCAGGGTGGTGAGCTGGATACCGCCCTCCAATGACTTGAGGGCCAACCAAGCGGTTGAACTGTTCATGTTTCGATTTTGCCTGTAAACCGAAGGGGTATTGCCTAGGGAATGTACCTGTCTCGCATCGGCTGTGATGGTGCGATTGCCGGCTCAGGCGAAAGTGATCCAGTCTTTGTGCGCGTCACTGTCCAGATGCGGCAGCGTGTTGTAGGTCAGCAGCATGTGCCGCTTGGGGTTGAACACGAACTCGGTCAGCGCCGTGTTGCGGATGCGCAGGTTCAGCTCGATGGTGGTCTCTGGCGGGGTGCCCAGCACGCGGCCCACCGCCGTTGAGATCGGGCCACCACTGGAGACGATCATCACGTCGCCCGAATGGTTTTGCCGCACATGGTCGAGCGCGGCTTCGATGCCGCCCACAAAGTCGGCGTAGCTGGGCATGCCCCGTGGCTGGGTGCGTGCGGCCATCCAGGCCTGCAGCGCATCGCGCAGCAGGCGAAAGTGGTGGCGGTACAGCTCCGGGGTGTCGGGCTTGGCCAGCGGTTCGGGGTGAATCGCTTCGATCAGGGCGTGGCTGTCGTATTCATTCAGGCCTGGCCAGACCGAAGGGGTGTGGGCCAAGCCCGCGCCTTCGGCCATGCCTTCCCAGGTTTGGCGGTGGCGCTTCAAACTGCCCATCATCACGGCCTCGATGGGCTGCTTTTGCAGTTTGGGCCGCAGGTATTCGCCCAAGCGCACGGCTTGCTGACGGCCCAGCGGGCTGAGTTGATCGTAGTCATCGGCCCCGAAAGAGGCTTGTCCGTGGCGGACCAAATAAAGCGTTCCCATGGCTGACGATTGTGGTCGTGCAGGCCTGCGAAGTTTGTCCCACGAGCGACCCCTGCCCAGCAGGGGCAGATGCTTGGGTCTTCAGGTGTGGGCTTGCAGCACCTGGCTTAATACGTCCGCATCGACATTGCTGCCGCACAAGGTGGTGCCGACCACCAGACCTTGGAGTTGTTCTCGCTCTGTCCAGGCGGCGGCAAAGCTGGCAGCACCCGCACCTTCAGCCACATTGTGGGTGTCGGTGTACAGATCGCGCATGGCCTGCGCCACTTGGGCATCGCTGATCTGCACCAGGTGGTCGAGTCCGTTTTGCAAAATGGCCAGTGCTTGCGGATCCGCCCGCCGCACCGCCATGCCATCGGCCAGCACGGTGCTGACCGGGGCTTCGATCACACAGCCCGCGGCCATCGAATCGGCGTAGGTGGTGGCATGGGTGCTCACCACCCCCACCACCTTGACTTGGTGCCCGAGGGCTTGTTTGGCCGCCAGCGCGGCGCAGGCCCCGGACCCCAAACCAATCGGCACATACAGCACATCGAGTGCAGGGACTGCCCGCAAAAATTCGAGCCAGCCCGTGGCCACACCCAGCACCAGTGCAGGGTGAAAGCTGGGCACCATGTGCAGCCCTTGATCGAGGGCCATGCTTTGCGCGTGTTCGCGAGCCGCCTGAAAGTCATGCCCGTGCTCGACCAGGTGGGCACCTAAAGCACGCATGGCTGCATTTTTCTCGCTGGAGTTGCCCTTGGGGACCACGATGGTGCAAGTCACGCCATGCCGTGCGGCGGCATAAGCGATGCTTTGGCCATGATTGCCTCGCGTGGCGCTGATGACCGTTTGGGGCAGTTGTCCAGTGCTTCGCAGGTGTTCGAAATAGGTCAGCCCGCCCCGTACCTTGAAGGCGCCCACTGGCGTGTGGTTTTCGTGCTTGACCCAGCAGGCGGTGCCCAAGCGTTGGCTGAGTGTGGGCCAGCAGTACTGGGGTGTGGCCCCAAATGCCGCGTAAATGGCGTGTGTGGCGCCCTCAATTTGAGCCAGTGTGGGCAGTTCAGTCATGGGGTGTTCCGGGTTTGCAAGATCACAGCGTGACAAAACCTTGTACGCAAGCCACCACATCGCCACCCACCCAGACCTGAGCTTGCGTGTCTTGCGACAAGAACACCTGTCCGGCGCGGCCCAGCACCGTGCCTTGGCGTGCGCTGTAGGCGGCAGGCATGTGGCCGTCGGCCATCAACCATTGCGCCAGCGACGCGTTCAGACTGCCCGTTACCGGGTCTTCGGCCACGCCCACGGGAGCGGCAAAGGCGCGCACTTCTAGGTCGGTCGGGTCGTTGGCGATGCGGGTGTTGGACGCGGTGAACGCCCGCGCTTCGCGGTTGGCGCGGTGGATCAGCACACCGTCAGGCGCTTGTCGTTTTGCCACCACGCCGACTTTGGTGCCCAGCTTTTTCAGGGCGGCGTGGTCAGGCTCTAGGGCCAGCACCGTCTCTACGTCATCCACCAGCAGGCTCAGCCAGTGCGGGCCGTTGTTCAGGTTTTGGGCGGCTATCACTTCCGAGGCGTCCAGCCCCAAGGCCGCCAGCACGGGGGCGAGGTCTTCGGCCGAGATGTCTGAGCGCTTCAGCGGGGGTGCCGCAAAAGCCCATCGCTTGCCCAGTTGCTTCAAAGTCACCAGGCCAACGCCGCATTCCTGCATCAGCACGCCTGCTTGCCGTGGCGTGTGACCCGCCTTCAGCCAAGCGTGGGCCGTGCCCAGTGTGGGGTGGCCTGCAAAGGGCAGCTCAGCACCGGGCGTGAAGATGCGCACCCGGTAATCGGCCCCGCCTGCGGCCCCTTCGTGCGTGGGCGGCAGCACAAAAGTGGTTTCGCTCAGCTGCGTCCAGGCGGCAAAGGTTTGCATCTGCGCATCGCTCAGGCCCGTGCCATCGAGCACCACGGCCAGCGGGTTGCCCAAAAAGGCGGTGTCGGTGAAGACGTCGACTTGTTGGAAGGGGCGGGTGGTGGTCATTCAGAAGTCTTTCAAGATAAGGCTAAATCCAGCACGCCTGTAGCGCCGGGATGCTGGCGCATTTGGGCATACCAACGTTCCAGATGTGGCCAACTGGGGCGGCTTTGGGGTAGCCCCCACCAGCGGTGTACTTCACACGCCAGGGGAATGTCGGCCATGCTCAGCTGATCTCCGGCCATGAAAGGCCGGTGTTGCAGTTGTTCGTTGAGCAACGCGAACAGGGGTTCGGTGGCACCGACCGATTGGGCAATGAGCTGGTGATCTCGTTGCGTTTCGGGTGTTCGAATCCATTGAACAAATGCAAGGCCGCTGGCCCGATTGAGCGTGGTTTGTTGCCAATCCATCCATTGCTCCGCCAGAAAACGGGTGTGCAAATCTGAAGGACAGAGCCGACTTTCTCGTGTGCACAGGTAGCGCACGATCACGTTGGACTCCCAAAGGGTGTACGGCCCATCTTGGATCGCAGGCACCATGGCGTTGGGGTTGAGTGCCAGATAGTCCGGGGTGTTCACCACCCCAAAACTCAACCCGGCATCCATGCGCACAAAAGGGATGTCCAGCATCTGAGCGCAGAGAACGACCTTGCGCACATTGATGGAGCTGATCCGTCCCCAGATTTTGAGCATGTTTATGCCTTGGGCATGGACTCACGGATCGCCGCAGCCAGCGCGGCCATGCCGGTGTTGATCTGTTCGACGGTGGCAGTGACGAATGACAGGCGGAGCGTGCTTTCGCTGGCATCTTCGGCATAGAAGGCTGAGCCCGGCACGAAGGCGACGCCTTTTTCCACGGCTTTGTCCAAGAGTGGAATGGCTTTGAGGCCTTTGGGCAGTTGCACCCACAGGAACATGCCGCCCACCGGGCGGTTCCAGGAGAGGCCCAACCCCGCCATTTCGCGGTCAAGGGCGGCCAACATGGCCTCACATTGTTGTTTGTACAGCGCGCGGATGGTGGGCACATGGCGGTCGATGAAGCCGTCTTTGAGTACCTCGGCCACCACGCGCTGGTTGAAGCTGGGTGTGTGCAGGTCGGCCGCTTGTTTGGCTTGCAGCAGTTTGGGGTACAGGGCCTTGGGCGCGACCAAATAACCCAGGCGCAGGCCGGGCGCCAAAATTTTGGAAAAGGAGCCGAGGTACACGCTGCCTTCAGGGTGGCGCGAGCTGAGCGAGGGCGCTGGTGGCGCGTCAAACCACAGGTCGCCGTAGGGGTTGTCTTCGATGATGGGCAAACCACATTCGACAGCCACCTGCGCCACGGCGGTGCGGCGTTCTTCGGTCATGGTGCGGCCGGTGGGGTTCTGGAAGTTGGGCAGCAGGTACACAAAGCGGGCTTTGTCCGCCCCGGTGCCGACTTTGGCACGCAGGTCATCGGGGTCCACGCCGTGGTCATCGCTGTTCACGCCAACGGCGATGGGCTCCATTGGGGTA
>CAYRBW010000190.1:0-4564 GCA_964422575.1 uncultured Limnohabitans sp. | reverse complement strand
CGCTGCCGCTGACCGCGCCCTTGGGCGATCGCCTGCCCAAGAACCGCCTGATTGCTTGTACCAACTGCGGCCTGGCTCCGATGAGCCGCGCTGTGGCCGAGGCCAAGCTCAAGGCACTGGCCGAAGGTACCAAGTTGGCCAGCCAGCGTTACGCTTGAAGTGTTGCCAGCGAGAGATGCCTGACCTTACGCCACCAAGGCGATGTCGTCAGGCATGCTGAGCACACCGGTTGCCGGGTCGTAACCTGTTTTACGCAGGTGCAAGGCCAGAGCGGCATCCATTGATTGCGAATGGTTGGCAAACCACTGGCCTAGCTCGTCGGTCATTTTTCGAATCAAGCCCAAGTTTCCTGATTCACCAGCACACAGGCCCTCGTGCATGACTTGCAGCACAACTTTATGCTGCGTGCAGTGGATATGGGCTGATGAAAATTGGCTGGCATGCATCCAGCGGTCTTCCCGCTCAAAAACGCGCGCCGTGTGCTGGATCAGATCGCGCCAGCGTGAGACCAGTGTCGCGTCGGGCGCTTCGTGCGCCAAGTCCAACAAAGTGACGAAAGTTCTCAGGCCGTCGTCCATGGCGGGCATGTCCAGTGACAGGGCATCGCTCCATTGCAGTCTGCTCATCGTTTTCTCCTGTGTGATGACTTCAGATTATGGTGAAGGCATATTCAGAGTCTTGATCCACGTCAGCTCGTGCATTGAAAGTGGAGCACCTTCGCCGTGCTGGGCGATGCGGCGTTATGCTTGCGCTCTTTGCCCGATTTCCACTGGACGTTTTCATGCCTCAACAAACGCTGCCACCTCCTTTGACTGCGCTCGATCAGCTCAACACCACTTTGTCGGCTCAGGGTTTTGCTGTGTTGGGCGCTGCCGATGTATGCGCTATCACGGGTGTCACGACAGAAGCATTGCGTGCATTGGAGCCGAGTTGGCAAGATCTGCCGACCGATCAGTACCTCAAGGATGGCGGGCGCTACCGCCGTCGGCGTCACGCCAGTTTTGAAGTGACCGCCGACCAAGTTCAGGTGGTGGCCCACCGCGCCCATTGGCAACCCTTGTCTTACAACGCCTTGCACGGTGGCATGCAGCGCTGGTTTGAACCCATAGCCACCAAAGTGGTGCAACAAGCCGCTTGGCAAAAACTCATGTGTTGGTTGGGTCGCGTGGCGTCTGCTGCGCAAGGGCCGCAGACCTGGTTCACTGAAGCGCACCAGTTCCGCATCGACACTACCGACGGTATTGGTCGCCCCACGCCCGAAGGCGCGCATCGCGATGGCGTGAATTGGGTGGCGGTGTTTCTGATTGGCCGTCACGGCATCAAAGGCGGCGAAACCCGGGTGTTTGACATAGACAGCCCACGGGGCCAGCGCTTTACGCTGACCGAGCCTTGGTCCTTGTTGCTGCTGGACGACACCCGAGTGATCCATGAGACCACGCCCATCCAGCCCGAACAACCCGGTGGATGGCGCGACACCTTGGTGATCACTTTGCGCTCAGAAGGCTTCCTGGATGAGCCCGCGCCCAAGGGCTGAGCTCAGAGCGTTTTAATCCCTGAAGTTGTCGAAGGACAGCGGCAACTCGGTCATGTCTTTGCGCAGCAGGGCCATGGCTTCCTGTAAGTCATCGCGCTTGGCACCGGTCACGCGTACCGCATCGCCCTGGATAGACGCCTGTACCTTGAGTTTGCTTTCCTTGATCATTTTGGTGATCTTCTTGGCGTCTTCGGTCTCAATGCCGTTTTTGACCTTGATGACTTGCTTGACCTTGTCGCCGCCGATCTTCTCGACTTTGCCAATGTCCAGAAAGCGCACGTCCACGTTCCGCTTGGTCAGCTTGTTGCGCAGGATGTCTTCGACCTGCGTCAATTGAAACTCGGCATCGCCGAACATCGTGATCTCTTTGTCTTTGAGCTCGATGTTGGCCGAGGTGCCTTTGAAGTCAAATCGGGTGCCGATTTCTTTGGCGGAAGTGTCAATGGCATTGCGCACTTCAACCATATTGGGTTCGCAA
This sequence comes from uncultured Limnohabitans sp., assembly GCA_964422575.1. Lineage (GTDB taxonomy): Bacteria > Pseudomonadota > Gammaproteobacteria > Burkholderiales > Burkholderiaceae_C > Limnohabitans_A. The sequence continues at coordinate 2,552 of CAYRBW010000190.1, read as the reverse complement.
ACGGTATCAAACGAGGGCATGGTGGAAAAATCAAAGGTTGAGAATGCGACAATTCTCCCATGAACCTGGAGAAAAATGTCCCCTTGCAGCCGCACAACACGTTCGGCATCGCCGCCAAAGCCCAGGCTTTGGTGCGGGTGCACTCCGAAGCCGACCTGCTGGCCGTCCTGGCCGACCCGCAATTGGCCACGCTGCCCCGTCAAGTCTTGGGCGGCGGCAGCAACATCGTTTTGACGGGTGACGTGAAGGCGCTGGTGCTTAAGGTTGAAGTGCCGGGCATCCGTTTGGCGTTAGAAACAGACAAACACTGGATTGTTGAAGTGGGCGCAGGTGTGGATTGGCACGCCTTGGTTGCGTGGACGCTGGACAAAGGTTACCCAGGCCTGGAAAACATGGCCCTGATTCCCGGTACTGTGGGCGCATCGCCTGTGCAAAACATCGGTGCCTACGGCGTGGAGTTGCAAGACCGCTTTGACTCGCTCGACGCGATGGACATGCTGACCGGCGAGCTGTTCAGCCTGAACGCCGCGCAGTGCGGCTTCAGTTACCGAGATTCGGTGTTCAAACACGCCTCCAGCAGCCCCGATGGTTTGGGCCTGGCGGGGCGGGCTGTCATCTTGCGCGTGCGCATTGCGCTGCCCAAACGCTGGAAACCCGAGCTGGGCTACCTGGGTCTGGAGCGCAAGATGGCCGAGACGGGCAACCACCACCCCGACGCACGGCAGATTTTTGACTGGGTCGTGGCGATCCGCCGCGCCAAACTGCCCGACCCGGCTGTGATCGGCAATGCGGGCAGCTTCTTCAAAAACCCGAGCGTCACGCCCGAGCAATGCGCCGATATCATCGCCCGCGAGCCCAAAGTGGTGCACTACCCCATGGCCGACGGCAGCATCAAGCTGGCGGCGGGCTGGTTGATCGACGCCTGCGGCTGGAAAGGCAAAACCGTTGGCAACGCTGGCGTGTACGACAAGCAAGCGCTGGTGCTGGTGAACGTGGGCGGCAAAGAACACCCTTGCACTGGCGGTGAGGTGATGACTTTGGCCAAAGCCATTCAAACCAGTGTGTATGAGCGGTTTGGGATTCGGTTGGAGCCAGAGCCCGTGGTGGTGTAACGAAGGGAGTTATTTGCTCATGGACGTGATGGCATCGACTTACAGTGCCAAGGTTTTTGCAGCGAAACGCTACAGACTGAGTACCTTGACTGTGCGCGAGGATTTATTAGTGATCGTTCTCAAAGGTGCAAAAGGTTTACATATGCCAAAAGCCTTATTAACCGCGCGTGCGCATGACGGCGTCATGATTGCGCGTGGTACGCAATGGGATGTGATCAATGACCCAATGGGCCAATCTCAGTATGAGGCACTTGTCTTGTCATTCACTGATGAGTTGGTGCGCAAGTTCAATCAAACTTACCCTGCCAATCACACGACTTCGATTCAGCAAGCAAAGGTGTTGACAGTTGATGAAACTTTGAGAGAGGCGGTTCAGCGTATGCTGCCTCCACATGAAGGTCAGCGCGCCTTGTCGCCTGAACTCCTTGAACACCGTGCGATGGAGGTGTTGTTGCTCTTATCACTGCCAGGTTTTCGGTTCACGTCTTCTGAGGTCTTGGGGTGGGATGGCAAAGTTCGGCGTATGGTTGCTCAGAGACCCTACGCTGACTGGAGTGTGGGTATGTTGTGTGAGTTGTTTCACATGACTGAATCAACCTTAAGGCGTCGACTGAAAGAGTCTGGCATCACCTTGGCGGCTTTGGTCAGAGAGGTTCGTTTGGAAGTTGCGCTGGGCATGCTTCAAACCACGTCTTACCAAGTGGGGGAGGTGGCGCAGCGTTGTGGTTGGGATTCACACAGCCGTTTTTCTGCGGCGTTTCAAGCCCGCTGGGGTGTTTCGCCCTCGGTGGTTCGTTCTCGAATGATTGAAAGCGTTCAGAACTTGACGGAAAAAGGCTGATGGTTTTTCACGCTTTCAAAGACGATAAAGACTTGTTCTTAAGGAGTTTTTTGATGAAGCATTTTCATTTCTGAGTGTTCTTTTGCTGTGCGTTGCATCGTTGGCACATGCCGACAATTTTTCGCTGACCAGCCCAACGATTCAATCGGGGCAGCGCTTGGGCGATGTCCATGTGTTCAACAGCTTTGGTTGTGAGGGGGGTAACCTCTCCCCAGCGTTGGCTTGGAAGAACTCACCTATGGGTACCAAGAGTTTTGCCGTCACCATGTATGACCCCGATGCACCGACAGGGTCTGGCTGGTGGCATTGGGTGGTTTTCAATATTCCTGCTGCTGTTCGCGTGTTGCCTGAAAACGCAGGAAGTGTGGACGGCCAGCGTTTGCCGCAAGGCGCCGTGCAGGGACGCACAGACTTTGGTACGCCAGGGTATGGCGGTGCTTGTCCTCCCAAAGGCAGTCAAGCCCATCGTTACAAAATCACAGTGCATGCGCTCAAGGTGGAGCAGTTGGACTTGCCTGCGGATGCCTCTGCTGCGATGGTTGGTTACATGATTCATGCCAACCGTTTAGGCCACGCCTCATTGGAGGCCAATTACAGCC
>CAYRBW010000189.1:0-4566 GCA_964422575.1 uncultured Limnohabitans sp. | reverse complement strand
GTCATTGGAAGCTTTGAAATGGTTGCAGGCCCAAGGCGCAGAGCAAATTTATTTCAAATACTGCTCGACCTTCGACAGCACGCCCGAGGGCAACATCGGCCCTGTGACCGAGGCTCTGATGGATGCGCTGGGCTGCGGCTTCACCATCGCGACCCCGGCCTTTCCGGACAACGGCCGCACCGTGTTCAAGGGCTATTTGTTTGCGGGCAATGTACTGCTCAATGAATCGGGCATGCAAAACCACCCGCTCACGCCCATGCAGGATGCCAACCTGGTGCGCGTGATGCAGGTGCAAACGAAGCGCAAAGTGGGCCTGATCGATTACAAAACCGTGGCGCAAGGTGAGGCGACCATCCGCGAGCGCATCGCCGCTTTGCGTGCTGAAGGCGTGGGCGTGACCGTGGTGGACGCGACCAGCAACGACGATCTGCACCTGCTTGGGCCTGCCTTGAAGGGCATGCCGCTGGTCACGGCCGGTTCGGGCGTGGCCATTGGTCTGCCTGCCAACTTTGGCCTGAAGCCTTCGCTGCAAGCAAGCCAATTGCCTGCGGCCAATGGCTTGCAAGCCGTGGTCTCGGGCAGCTGCTCTTTGGCCACCAACGCGCAAGTGGCGCACTTCAAAGCCACCGGCCGTCCCGCGCTAGCGATCAAACCCGCCAGTTTGATGCATGGGCAAACCGATGCGGTGGTGCAGCAGGTGCTGGCATGGGCTGCGCCACTCCTCAAAGACGGCCCGGTGCTGATCTACTCGACCGCTGAGCCCGAGGCCGTCAAAGCCGTGCAAGCGCAACTGGGCGTGGCCGAGGCGGGGGCTTTGGTCGAACACGCACTGGCCGCTGTGGCCCGTGGCCTGGTGGGTTTGGGCGTGCGTCAGTTGGTGGTGGCAGGTGGCGAAACCTCGGGCGCTTGCGTGCAGGCGCTGGGCATCACGCAGCTGCAAATCGGCCCACAGATCGACCCAGGCGTGCCGTGGTGTCATGCGCCCTCAAGCAGCGGTGGTGTGCACATCACGCTCAAATCAGGCAACTTCGGCAGCGAAGACTTTTTCACCAAAGCCTTTAGAGTGTTGGCATGACATTCACCGAATCCCAAGCCCGCGAAGAGATCTGTCGCGTGGGTCGCAGCCTGTTTGAGCGCGGCTATGTGCACGCCACGGCGGGCAACATCAGCGTGCGGCTGGACGATGGTTTTTTGATCACCCCCACCGACGCGTGTTTAGGCTTTCTGGAACCGACACGCCTGGCCAAGCTCGACCTGCAAGGTGAGCAAGTCAGCGGTGACAAGGGCAGCAAAACCATCACCTTGCACCGACAAATTTACGCCGCCGCCTGCGAGAGCGATACCGACATCCGCTGCGTGATCCACACCCACAGCACACATTGCGTGGCACTCAGCCTCAACGCCCACGGGTCTGAGTTGTTGCCCCCGATCACGCCCTACTTTGTGATGAAGGTGGGCCACGTGCCCATGGTGCGCTACCACCGACCCGGCAGCCCGAATGCCGCCAAGGAAGTGGCCGACCTGATTCGTAGCCACGCTGCACAAGGCACACCCATTCGGGCCGTGATGCTGCCGCGTTTGGGCCCCAACGTCTGGCACGACAGTCCTGCTGCGGCCATGGGCACACTCGAAGAACTCGAAGAAACCGCACGGCTCATGCTGCTGCAACCCCACACCGCGCCGCTGCGCGCCACCGATTTGGACGAGTTGCGCCAGACTTTTGGCGCACGCTGGTAAGTCTGTAGTCGGCGCGGCACCCTCGCCGCGATTGAACCCATTGCACACCGAAAGAACACCATGCCCCGCTTTGCTGCCAATTTGTCGATGATGTACCCCGACCTGCCGTTTCTGGACCGCTTTGAAGCGGCAGCCCAAGACGGCTTCAAGGCCGTGGAGTATTTGTTCCCCTATGCATTTCCCGCGCAAGAGCTGGCCGCCCGGTTGAAGGCCAACGGTTTGCAACAAGTGCTGTTCAACGCGCCCCCAGGCGGCACCGACACGGCCAGCTTTGGTCAAGCCTGGGACAGCGGCAACCGTGGCACGGCCAGTGTGCCCGGTCGCGAAGCCGAGTTTCGCACCGGCTTTGCGCAAGCCCTGATGTATGCCGAGGCCCTGAACTGCCCACGCATCCACGCCATGGTGGGACTGCGTGCGCCAAACGCGAGTGCCGAGGCAGCCGACGCCACGCTCATCAGCAACCTGCAATGGGCCGCAAGCGAAGCCGCCAAAGCCGGGCGCGATGTGCTGATCGAGCCGATCAACACACGCAGCGTGCCGAGCTTTCACCTGAACCGCCAAGACCACGCGCACCGCATCGTGCAGACCGTGGGCGCACCCAATGTGAAGGTGCAGATGGACTTGTTCCATTGCCAGATCGTCGAAGGCGATTTGAGCGCCAAGATTGCCCAGTACCTGCCCACGGGCCGTATCGGGCATTTCCAAATCGCCGAAGTGCCGAACCGCCACGAACCCGGCACAGGCGAAGTGAACTGGGCACACATTTTTAAGACCATCGACCAAGTGTCGGTCGAATGCGGCTGGGACGGCTGGATCGGTTGCGAGTACAACCCCGCCGATGCCACAGCGGGTGGCACTTCACGGGGCCTGGGCTGGGCAAAACCTTACTTATGAGCCCAGGCCAGCAAGCCCTCTGCGCTGTGCCATTCAATGGCCGTCTCTTGATCTGTTATGCGTGCTCTTCAATACCTGATGTGAGCTGGTTTGACTGGCGTTGATCAGCACAAGTCTGGCGGCCAACGCAGTTTTTGCCCCGTCAGGGTGTGCACGGTATGACAGTCATCTTCATCGTCTACATCCAAACGGTATGGAAAATGGCCCGTTTCCCAGTGGTAAACCTGATCGGGGTGCGTCTGCTGCCATTGCCTGACACCCATCTGAACATTGCCCGCCAAAATTTCTGTCACGACGCTGGCCGAAAACACCACCGGGTTGCCCGGCAAGTCTTGGACAAGCGGTCGCACCAGCTGAGTGCCAGTGGGGCGTTCACCAAAGGCCAGCAGCAGGTCTTGTATGGACTGCACGTTGATCAACGGCTGGTCGGCCAAGGCCACCAGCACTGCATCCAGATCGGGCGGCAAAGCCTGCAAACCTGTCCGCAAGGAACCCACATGGCCATCTTGCGGTGCTGGATTGGTAACCACCTGTGCTGCCCAGCGAATCAACGCCTCTTCTTGTTGAATGCGTTGCGCATGGTGGCCCAAAACCACCCTCAAGGGGCTCACGCCCGCCAGCGACAAGGCCTGTAGTTGCCGCTCCAGAAGGCTTACGCCGTTCAATTGCAAGAGGCATTTGGGGCGATGACCCATGCGCTTTCCTGCACCTGCGGCCAGCACAAGACCACCAACACGCAGTGCATGCCTTGGTGCAGGCTGTTCAAGCTCAAGCGGGTTCAATCGACCTCTCCCTGCCAGTTACGAAGCGTCCATTGTGCCGCCCTCCTGCGTGTCCAGGACATGCCCGTGTCACCCCAGCGAACGTGTGCCGTGGCCAGCCCCGAGCAAACGCGCTACAGTGTTTTTCTTTTGTGACGCTACGAGTCCCCACCATGAACGCCCCTTTACACCGCGAAATGCCTGTTGGCTCCCTCGACAGCACCCACGCCCTGAACGACGTCACCCAAGCCTGGGACAGCACCATCGTGCCCGAGCTGAAAAAGTACATCGAGATCCCAGCCAAGTCGCCCTCGTTCGATGCCGATTGGGCAGCACATGGCCACATCGAAACCGTGTTGCGCAACGCCGCGCAGTGGGTCGAAACGCAAAAAGTCGAGGGCTTGCAGCTCGAAATCATCCGCCTGCCGGGCCGCACGCCCGTTATGTTTTTCGAGGTGACCGCCACCTGTGCGGCCAGCGAGGGCTCAGGCCAGACGGTGTTGATGTATGGCCACCTGGACAAACAGCCCGAGTTCAATGGCTGGCGCAATGACTTGGGGCCTTGGACCCCGGTGTACGAAGACGGCAAGCTGTACGGCCGTGGTGGCGCTGACGACGGTTATGCGGTCTATGCCAGCATTGCAGCCGTTCAAGCCCTCAAGGCACAAAACACGCCGCACCCCCGCATCGTGGGCTTGATTGAGACTTGCGAAGAGTCTGGCTCTTACGACCTGCTGCCTTATGTGGACGCGCTGCGCAAACGCCTGGGCGATGTGGGCTTGGTGATTTGCCTGGACAGCGGCGCGGGCAACTACGAACAGCTGTGGCTCACAACCAGTTTGCGTGGCATGGCCAGCGGCACACTCAAGGTGCAAATCTTGACAGAAGGCATTCACTCGGGTGACGCCTCGGGCCTGGTGCCGTCGAGTTTTCGCATCATGCGCCAGGTGCTCGACCGGCTAGAAGACAGCGCCACGGGCCGTTTGTTGCCTGCGAGCTTCCATTGTGAAGTCCCTGCCGAGCGCCTGGCGCAAGCGCAGGCCACCGCAACCATCTTGGGCGACGAGGTCTACAAACGCTTTCCGTGGGCGCACTACGACTGCGGCGGCTCCACCACCTTTGCGCTGCCCACGACCACCGACCCGACACAAGCCCTGCTCAACCGCACCTGGAC
>CAYRBW010000188.1:0-4567 GCA_964422575.1 uncultured Limnohabitans sp. | reverse complement strand
CCTGGCTGACCGCCCCGCTCGACAAAGCCCGCGAGTTCATGCGGGCCTATCCGGCCAACTTGCTGCTGGCCAACCCGGTGCAAAAAAAGTAAAGCCCGCCTTACAGCGACTGCTGGTAACGCGCCAGCATCTGGGCTTGGGTTTCGGCCTCGATCTCTTCGCCTTTGAAGGCGCGGATCTGGTCACGCATCATCTCCGCCATGCTGGGCATCTGCCCACGGTCGGTCTGGCGCGAGGCGTCCCACAAGCCCGAGCGCATGAAAGCCTTGGCGCAATGCAAGTACACCGACTCCACCGTCAGGCGGATCACCAGCGCGGGCGTGCGCCGCGCATCGGCGCACAGCGCCAAGTCGGCAGGGTCGGTCGACAACACAGCGCGGCCATTCACCCGCAAAGTCTCGTCAAAGCCCGGCACCATGAACAAAGTGCCCAAACGGCCCGTGGCGACGATGTTCTCCAGCGTGTCCAGCCGGTTGTTGCCCGGCGCATCGGGCAACAAGAGCGTCTGCGCGTCCAGTACCTTGACGAAGCCCGCATCGCCCCCGCGAGGTGAAGCGTCCATGTGTCCATCTGCATCGCTGCTGGCCAGCACCACAAAGGGCGACAGCCCAATGAACTGCACCGCATGCGCGTCCAGCGCCGGGATTTCTTTTTTGAGCGAACGCTCGCGTGCGGGGCCATAGAGGGCGCGCAGGGCGGTGAGGGTGTTCATGTGATGGGCTGTCATGGGGGGCTGCGGTGAGGCGAAATACCCAAATAGGGTTTATTTAAACCCTATTCTTAAGCCTGTTCGTCCAACAAAGCCTGGACAACAGTGATCAAGCCGGGCAGGGAATTTTGAGCAATGGTCCACACCGTGCCGGGGTTGACCGTGGCATAGCCATGGATCAGTTGGTTGCGAAACGCCACGATGTGCGGAAGGTCAGGAGCGCGTGGGTCACGCTGCATAAATCGATTCACGGTGCTGGTTGATGCTGGCCAGCACAAAGGGGTTGCGCACGGCACCGGGCTCTATCAGATCGACGCCCCGGCCCAGCAGTGTTTCCAGCTCTGACTTGATACCAAAAAAGCGGTGCAAGTCTGCAGGTGCCTCGGGTGAAAACTCCACCAAAAAGTCAGCATCGCTGCGTTCTGCATCAAAGTCATCTGAACGTGCTGCCGAGCCGAACACTTCCAGTCGGCGGATTTGGTATCGCTGACAGATGGCCGCAATATCGGCGCGGTGTTGGGAAATGGCGGGATGCATGCGGCAAGTTTAGCGAGGTTCTTTGGCAAAGGGCAATGAGACCGGTTTCAAAACGATGATGATCTCAAAACCCCGACCCCGGCTCACTCAAAAACGCCAACTCCTCATGCGTGGACTCGCGGCCCAGGATGGCGTTGCGGTGGGGGTAGCGGCCAAAGCGCTCGATGATGGCTTGGTGGCGCAGTTCAAAGCGCAAGGTGTCTTCCATGCCCGGCTGGCCAAACAGGACCACTGCTTGTGCGTGGACCAGGGCGGACTCGCTGTGCATGTAGGGCATGTAGGCAAAGTTGCGCTGCGCCAAGGGCAGGCTGCGGTCTTGCCCGCTGGCCACCAGCTCTTGCGCCAGCGCCAAGGCCAGTGCGTCTTGCGCAAAGGCGCGGGGCGTGTCGCGGTACACGTTGCGCGAGAACTGGTCGAGCACCAAAACCTCGGCCAAGCGACCCTCGGGCGTGGTGCGCCAGCTAAACAACTCACACCGCGCTGCCGCCTCTAGGGTGTCACCGAAGCGGGTGCGGATGGCTTCGTCCAAGGCGGGGTCTTTGGCGAAGTGGTGCTTGGGGGTGAGTTCGGTGAACCAGAAGTGGAGGGGCGGTTGAGGGTGAAACATTTTTTGCGCTTTGTAGTTATGTTTTTTGGAAGTCAAAATCGATTAACTTATGGCACTTCTTTAGAACCATAAGTAGCGTTAATGCAGTGAGAGTTCCAACATAAAAAGTTAAAATATTTCCAATGACTTTAATGATTGTGTTATTTGCCAAACACATGAGGCTAACCAAAACTAAAGTTAAACTAGATAAAACAGTAAAACTGATATTGTAGAATGTATGTCTAGAAATTTGAATAAATAGCTGGCGTGAGTCTGTTAATTTTTCAGCGCGATTCTGTACCAATGTATAAATTAAAATTAACAAATTTAAAAGTAATCCTGCGACTATCGCTGCAGCCGAAATGACGGCTCCCACAATATCGGCTGGCAAGAAGTAGCCATTCATCATTGCAGCAACTTGATAAGTCGAAAATGGTAATCCCATGCAGAAAAAAATTAGAGTAGCTGTCTTGTTTATTGAATCAGGTTGATTAGGGTACTTTGCCCCTAATGTTTGTAAGTGTGTTTCAATAATATTGATTGGGTTCAGTTGACTAAACATGATTAATCAACTGTTCTTTATTGTTCTACTCTTGTAGAGCTGGCTTCGGGTATTTTAAGCGAAAGTACAGAGGTTTGAAGATCAACTGTAACGTCCATCGTTCCAAGCAAAGAAACTGCAATTTCATCTGCTTTGGCAAACCAAGACTCTACACTCGGAAAGCCCGTGTCATCAACATTAATTTCGTCAGTAACATCAATATTGCTTGAGACACGTTGTTTGCCTATGTCGATTCGTCTTAGCTTTCCACCTATTTCGACATCAAGTTTTACATTGTCACACGCCATATCAGTTGACTCATATAAGTCACGATAAGTACCTGTTCCCGATAGAATCTGCGCAAAGCGTTCTTTTGATAAAAAACTGCCATTTCGTTTTGCTTTTAATACAACCTCGACTGTTTGAACGCTTGCTTGATCATCCTGGTCAAGAAAATCTTCTAATGAACTTGGAATTTGATATTTTATTAAGCGTATCGCTTTAAGAGTGCCTTGATTCAATAAGGTATGTGCCAAAGCAGTTGGGAAAATTTTTCTAATGTTAAAATGATAACCAGGAAACCTGGTTTCTATATAATTTTTTAAATGCGGTATTGTTAAGGTTCGGATTCCAAAGTTTTTCGTTCGTGAGAGCAATAAGATACCTTTTTTTCGTTTGGGTACCAGATCGGAGTTTGGTAGCACAAAAGAAAAAAAGAAAGGAAGCATGTCGGCCTCGCTTTTTCTCTTCTCATGGAAAATTGCGCTTTGCGCTACATCGTAAATTGTTGAACTCAATCCATGCTCTCCAGTTTCATACTTTCCGGCTACTGAGATGTTAGTTGCGGCAAACATTTCTGCAACTCTGAAAAGTCGATTTTTTCCTAAGACTTTATATGTATTTAATTCTTGCTGATAGTAATCGAATAGAACTTGTCGCAAGTTGTTGTTATTGTTGAAGTTCCAGAGGTCAACTTGTTCTAGTTGCTCATCTAAAATCTCGATTACATAAGGTGCAATTGCAAACATTTAATCTCCCTATTTTGTTAATAGTTTTTTACCTACAAGTCCTTCAATCTCATCATCAGATTGAACTCCCACAAAGTTACCGCTCCCGATCTTCCACATAGCAGCAAACCGATCAAATTAGAATTCCTAGTCAATTGTGTTTTCGCTCAGGAAGTGTCCTCATAAGCCATCACCGCTATCGAAATGCTGGCTTTGCTGTCGAATCGGGCTTGCTAGCACTGCCCGTGGCTCAAAAGGCTGCTCAGAGCGCATTTTTGAGTTCACCTGATGAGGCTAAATGCCCAAGGTATGCTTGAAGCAGTCAATTGTTAGGGACCATTGCGCAGCGCCGTTGAGCGATGTCGTGTGCGCAGAATGCTAACCTGTTGACAACTATTTTAATCTCTTAAGTTTTAAATTAATTAAAAAAAATACAAAAAACTCTGGATGGATTCTTTGGAAATGGTCAGGCATCCTGCTGGCCTGCCCCTATCAGGTGCTGAGCCATGACTTGGCCCAGCACCGGCTGTGGCTTCACTTGCCCCAACTGTCCTTCAACCCCGTCACCCGGTTAAACACCGGCTTCGCTCCCGCCACATGATCCAGGCGGTCGGCCACAAAGTACCCAAACCGCTCAAACTGAAACTTTTGGTTAGACTGCGCGGCGGCCAATGACGGCTCCACATACGCCGTCACCACTTTCAGGCTGTTCGGGTTGAGCGACTGCAAGAAGTCTTTGCCGCCCGCGTCGGGGTGCGCGTCGGCAAACAGGCGGTCGTACAGGCGCACTTCGGCTGGCACGCCGTCGGCCACGGCCACCCAGGTGATGGCGGCTTTGGCTTTGACGCTGTCGGCACCGGGTGTGCCGCTCTTGGTGCCGGGGATGACTTTGGCGTGCACCTCGGTCACTTGGCCCGCCGCGTCGCGTGCGCAGCCGGTGCATTCGATCACGTAGCCGCCTTTCAGGCGCACCACGTTGCCGGGGAACAAGCGCTTGTAGCCCTTGGGCGGCACTTCTTCAAAGTCTTCGCGCTCGATCCACACTTCTTTGCCGATCTTGAACACACGGTCGGCGGGCGGCGTTTGGCCTTCAGCTATTGCCGAGTGGGGCAAGGCGGGTTGGGTGCAGTCCTCAAGGTAGCTGTCGCTGCCAAAGGCATCGGCCCAGTTGCTCAGCACCAGCTTGA
>CAYRBW010000187.1:0-4612 GCA_964422575.1 uncultured Limnohabitans sp. | reverse complement strand
GCCAACGTGCTGCTGGACGAAGTGGACAAGGCGTTGGAGGCGCGCAGCTACTGCTTCGCGCACTACGCTGACGACTGCAACGTCTACGTGGGCAGCATCAAGGCTGGCGAACGGGTGATGGCTTATCTCAGGAAACTCTACACGGGCTTGAAGCTTCAGATCAACGAAGCCAAGAGCGCGGTGACCAGCGCCTTGGGGCGCAAGTTTCTGGGTTACGAGTTGTGGGTGGCCAAGGGCAAGGAAGTCAAGTGTGCAGTGGCCTACAAGGCACGGGACAACTTCAAGGCCCGCATCCTGCAACTGACCAGTGACCGATTGCTCAAGACGGTGCTGACGCTTGCGTACTTTGATGGGTTGGGAGTGCCAAGGCTGACATGACCTCAAGCGCTCGAACCACCCGGTGCGGACCCGCATGCCGGGTGGTGTGGCAGGGGTGGCTGCGATAATCGCGGCCCCCCTATGCCGATCTGAGCCGAAGGTGATGTGACCCTAGGTACGCCGGTTTGACCAAAGCCAACAGCCCGTTGTCTGGTTGGACTTTCGATCGACCATTGAGCTGAGCATGAGCTGGGGCCGGGCGCCGATTTGGGGTACTCCCTCATGAGACACCCGGCCCCGGTCCATGTTCAGCTGTGCACGAAGCAGCCAGAAGAGTCAGCGAATCATCATCCCCCCATCCGCCACGATGGTCTGCCCCGTCACGTACTGCCCCGCAGCGCTGGCCAAAAACACCGCCACACCGCCAATGTCATCGGGCTCGCCCATGCGACGCAGCGGTGTCTCGTCCTTGTACTTGGCGCTCAGCACCGGGTCCTCGTGCAGGGCTTTGGCAAAGTCGGTCTTGATTAGGCCAGGCGCAATGCAGTTCACGCGGATGTTGTCCGGACCCCATTCCACCGCGAGGTTGCGCGCCAGCTGCATGTCGGCAGCTTTGGAGATGTTGTACGCCCCGATGATGGCCGAACCGTGCAGGCCGCCGATGGATGACACGATCACGATGGCCCCGTCCTTCTTGGCCTTCATGTCTGGGTAGACCATGGTGCACAGCCAGGTGTTGGACAGCACGTTGTTGCGCATCACTTTGTCAAACACTTCGTCACTCATGCCCGTGGTGGGGCCGTAATAAGGGTTGGTGGCCGCGTTGCACACCAAAATATCGATGGGGCCCCACGCTTGGTGGGTCTGGTCGATCAGGTTTTGCAGTTGCTCCTTGCTGGAGATGCTGGCGGCAATCGCCATGGCCTCGCCGCCTGCAGCCTGAATCTCCTTGACCACCACTTCGCAGGCGTCCTGTTTGCGGCTGGACACCACCACTTTGGCACCTTGTTTTGCCAGCTGGTGTGCGATGGATCGGCCAATGCCACGGCTGGAGCCCGTGACGACGGCCACTTTGCCTTTGAGATTGAACAATGACATGAAACTACCTCCTTGTTTGAATGACTGGCAGTCTGCCTGTGCGTGGTGCCCGTGTCTGTCTTGCGGGTGTCACCAGTGCATGACCAAGCCTGGGTCACAATGGCATCCATGGAACAAGTTGAAGCTGTTGTGATCGGGGCCGGTGTGGTCGGTCTGGCTGTGGGGCGGGCGCTGGCGCTGTCGGGCCGCGAGGTGCTGGTGCTCGAATCTGAAAACGCCATCGGCACGGGCACCAGCTCGCGCAACAGCGAGGTCATTCACGCGGGTATTTATTACCCGACAGGCTCCCTCAAGGCTCGGCTGTGTGTACAAGGCAAGCAAATGCTCTACGCCTATTGCGCAAAGCGCGGCGTGGCGCATAAGCGACTGGGCAAGCTGATCGTGGCCACCAGCCTTGAGCAAGTGCTGGCGCTGGATGGCATCATGGCCAAGGCCACAGCCAACGGTGTGCACGATCTGCAAAAACTCACAGCTGCCCAAGCCCGGGCGCTTGAGCCTGCGCTGTTTTGCGAAGCGGCGCTGCTCTCGCCCAGCACGGGGGTGGTTGACAGTCACGCCTACCTGTTCGCTTTGCAAGGCGACATGGAAAACGCAGGCGGTCTGCTGGCGCTCGTTTCGCCCGTGCAGCACATCGACGTGCGGCAAGGCACCGCCAGCCACCCGATTCGGGTATGCACACAAGACGGCACCGAGTTGGCGTGCAAGGTGCTGGTCAATGCCGCTGGGCTGAGCGCCGTGGCACTGGCCGAGCGCATGGACGGGCTGGACAAAAGCCTGTTGCCCCAAGTCCATTACGCCAAAGGCAACTATTTCACATTGGCTGGAAAGGCACCGTTTTCCCGCCTGATTTACCCCGTGCCCGAAAAAGCCGGTTTGGGTGTGCATCTCACGCTTGATTTGGGTGGGCAAGCCAAGTTCGGTCCGGATGTGCAGTGGGTTGAGGATCCCGCCGACCTGCAGGTCGACCCGCGCCGGGGCGACGCTTTTTATGCCGAGGTGCGCAAATATTGGCAGGGTTTGGCCGATGGCGCTTTGCAGGCGGGTTATGCGGGTATTCGCCCCAAAATCAACGCACCCCACGAAGCAGCAGCCGACTTCATGATCCAGGGTCCTGCCGATCACGGTGTGCCCGGTCTGGTGAACCTGCTGGGCATTGAGTCACCGGGCTTGACCAGCTCGCTGGCGATTGCTCAAGAGGTCTGTGCTCAACTTGGCTGATCGCTTGTGAGACAGCGCGGGCTCGGGCCTGCACCTATGCTGCACTTGATCGCCGTGAGGGCGCGGCTCACAGAGACAAGGCAATTGTCAAACGTGTGGGAGATGCCCTCGTTGCGAAGACACCATGATTCAACAGCCTCATTTTTCGCATGCACCCTTTTGACGAAGCCATTGATCTGAAAGCCAGCGCGTCCCACGAATTCACGGGTGCGACCCATTCGGCCTACGCCAACATGATCGGGCCGTTTGGCGGCACCACTTCAGCGCAGTTGCTCCAGTCGGTCATGTTGCATCCCGAGCGTCTGGGTGAACCGGTGGCGCTCACAGTTAACTTTGCGGCCCCGGTGGCCGATGGGGATATCCGCTTTGTATCGCGACCCGTGCGTACCAACCGATCGACCCAGCACTGGATCATCGAAGCGCACCAGGCTGAAGGCATAGTGGCTACCGCCACAGCGGTGTTTGCCGTGCGGCGCGAGACTTGGTCAGACGTCGAAGCCGTGATGCCTGCCAACGTGCCCGCACCCGATGCAGTGCCCCGCATGCCTGTCAAAGGCATGCCCGCCTGGCCGCAGCGCTACGACATGCGCTTTATCGAAGGTGCGTTTCCCGCCACGTTTGACGAGCAGGAGCAAGCCCATTCGCGCTCGACCCTGTGGGTGCGCGACGAACCCGGGCGGGCGATGGACTTTGCCTCATTGGTCGCCATCAGCGACAGTTTTTTCCCGCGCATCTACATCCGCCGCCGCCGCCGCGCCCTGATTGGCACGGTGACCCTCACCACCTATTTCCACGCCGACAACGCCTTGCTGGCGCAAGTCGGCACGCGCCATGTGCTGGGCGTGGCCAAGGCGCTGAACTACCGCCACGGCTATTTTGACCAGACCGGCGAGCTGTGGAGCCCCGAAGGCCAGCTGCTGGCGAGCACGCACCAGCTGGTGTACTTCAAGGATTGAGCAGTTATGACTAACGACATCGTCGTTCGCCCCATTCAGCGAGAGGACTATTCCCAATGGCGGCCGCTTTGGGATGGTTACAACGCCTTTTATGGCAGGCAAGGCAAGACTGGGCTGTCAGAAGACATTACTGCCGCAACATGGGATCGATTCTTCAGCGCCGACGAACGGGTTCACGTCTTTGTGGCTGTTGAGGACCACACGGTGGTCGCCTTGGCGCACTTTCTTTTCCATTGCAGCACAACCCGACTGCAGGATGTTTGTTATTGCAAGATTTATTCACTGCACCGAGCCATAGAGGACGGCGCATTGCACAGCAACTCATTGAGGCTGTTTACAAAGCGGCTCGCTCAGAGGGCAGTTCGCGAGTTTATTGGACGACTCAGGTTGGCAATGTTTCTGGCCGAGCGCTCTATGACAAGGTGGCCAGTCATACTGGTTTCATTATCTATTCGAAAGAGCTTTGATGTGTGAATGGCAAGCCCCAATGGGGCATGCCGTTTTCTTCTTCAGCGCTTCATCTGCTGCAAAGCGCTTGCCACTTCGGTTACCAGTGCCGGGCCTTTGTAGATGAGGCCGGTGTAAATCTGCACCACATCGGCCCCGGCTTCGATCTTGGCAATTGCATCGTGCCCACTCAGGATGCCGCCCACCCCAACGATGGGAAAGTCATTGCCCAGTGCGGCGCGCAGCAAGCGGATCACGCGGTTGCTGCCTTCGAGCACGGGCGAACCGGACAGGCCGCCTATTTCTTCGGCATGGGGCAAGCCGCTCACGGTGTCACGGGCCAGAGTGGTGTTGGTGGCGATCACGCCGTCCATGCCGTGCTTTTGCAAGGTGGCGGCAATCAGGCCCACTTGGGTCTCGTCCAGATCGGGGGCGATTTTCAGGAACATGGGCACGCGGCGGCCGTGTTCGGCGGCCAATTCTTCACGCCGCGCCACCAGAGCGCCCAGCAGGCCGTCCAGCGCTTCGTCGCTTTGCAGGGCGCGCAGGTTCTTGGTGTTGGGGCTGGAGATGTT
>CAYRBW010000186.1:0-4620 GCA_964422575.1 uncultured Limnohabitans sp. | reverse complement strand
GATCGGCACGCTGGCCAAGAGCACGCAAATGCGCGCCCGAGGTGTCAAGCCTGGCGACGATGGCTGGCCCATCGACCCGGACAAGCCCGAAAGCAAAGCGTTCTACAACGGCGACTACATCCAGGACATTGCCAACGACTTTTTGGCAAAGAAAACCGTCAAGTCGGATGACCGCGAGTTCACCGCCAGCGGCGATGTGAATGACCTGGACGGCATGCGCCAGTTCGCCGTGGCCTATTTACGCCACGAGCAAGACCTGGACTTGAAGGCCTTTGACGTCAAGTTCGACAACTACTACCTGGAGTCCAGCCTGTACACCAGCGGCAAGGTCGATGCAACTGTGCAAAAGCTCAAGGATGCCGGCAAGACCTACGAACAAGACGGCGCGCTGTGGCTCAAATCCACCGACTACGGCGACGACAAAGACCGCGTCATGCGCAAGGGCGACGGCACCTACACCTACTTTGTGCCCGATGTGGCCTACCACATCAGCAAGTGGGAGCGCGGCTTTTCGCGCGTCGTGAACATCCAGGGCACCGACCACCACGGCACGATTGCCCGTGTGCGGGCGGGCCTGCAAGCAGCAAATGTGGGCATCCCCAAGGGCTACCCCGACTACGTGCTGCACACCATGGTGCGTGTGATGCGCGGCGGTGAAGAGGTCAAGATCTCCAAGCGTGCGGGCAGCTACGTCACGCTGCGCGACCTGATCGAATGGACCAGTAAAGACGCGGTGCGCTTCTTTCTGCTGAGCCGCAAGCCCGACACCGAATACACGTTCGACGTCGACCTCGCTGTGACGAAGAACAACGACAACCCGGTGTACTACGTGCAGTACGCCCACGCACGCATCTGCTCGGTGCTGGCGACTTGGGGCGGTGACAAGGTTTCGCTGAATGCAGCCGACTTGAGCACGCTGCAAAGCCCCCAAGCCCATGCCCTGATGCTGGCCCTGGCCAAGTACCCCGATATGCTGACGTCTGCCGCCAACGACTTTGCGCCGCACGACGTGACCTTCTACCTGCGCGACCTGGCTTCTCTGTACCACAGCTACTACGATGCCGAGCGCATTTTGGTGGACGACGAAGCGGTTAAAAAAGCCCGACTGGCACTGGTGGCAGCCACCGCGCAGGTGCTGCGCAACGGCCTGAAAGTCTTGGGCGTGTCGGCACCCCAAAAAATGTGAACGGATTCAACAACATGAAACTCCACCCCCAACGCGGCGGCACGTTCCTGGGCTTCATCATCGGGCTGCTGCTCGGCTTGGGTGTGGCTTTGACCGTAGCCGTTTATGTGACCAAAGTGCCCACGCCTTTTTCAAACAAGAATCAGCCTCGCACCAACGATCAAAACGTCCAAGAAACCGAGAAAAACAAGGACTGGAATCCCAACGGCGTGCTCCAGCCCAAACCGGCTGCAGAAGTTCCGGCCACGCCTGGTGCGACACCTACAGCAGAGACTGCTGCGGACAAAACCACCTCCGCTCACCCCGCGAAAAACCCACCGGAAACCAGCCCAAACGAACCACGCCCCGCCGTCACCGCTGACCCCTTGGGTGACTTGGCCAAGGCCAAATCGGGGCTTTCGACGCCTGCGGCCAACAGTGCTAGCGCAGATCCGTTTGACTATGTCATCCAGGTGGGTGCTTACCGAACCAGCACCGATGCCGATGCCCAAAAAGCCAAGCTGGCCTTAATGGGTCTGGATGCCAAGGTTTCTGAACGCGATCAAGCCGGGAGAACGGTCTTCCGTGTACGCTTGGGGCCCTTTGCAGACAAAGCCGCCGCTGAACGCATTCGCACCCGCCTGGAGGGCAGTGGCATTGAAAACACCTTGGTGCGTGTTCAACGCTGAACACACACGCCACACCGTTTGGAGTACCCCATGAAACGCCGTTTTTTCTCTTCTGCTTTGGTCAGCGCTACGGCGTGGCTCAGCACTTCAGCCGCTTGGGCCCAAGCGGCGATGTTCAAGTCCGGCAAAGACTTCCTGACACTGGATCGCCCCGTGGCCACCGAAGCAGGCGCAGGCCAAGTCGAGGTCATCGAGTTCTTCTGGTACAGCTGCCCCCACTGCCATGCGTTTGAGCCCACTTTTGCCCAATGGGTCAAAAATGTGCCCAAGGACGTGGTAGTGCGCCGCATTCCCGTGTCTTTCCGCGACGACTTTGCACCGCAGCAACGCCTGTTTTTCACGCTCGAAGCCATGAATTTGCTGGACAGCCTGCATGCCAAGGTCTTTACCGCCGTGCACGTGGAAAAGTTGCCCCTGAACACCGATGCCAGCGTGCTCGCCTGGGCCGAAAAACAACGCTTGAACAAAACCAAGTTCAACGAAATTTACAAATCGTTTGGCGTGGCCAGCAAGCTCAAACGTGCAGTCCAACTGCAAAATGACTTCAAGGTGGAAGGCGTGCCATCTTTGGGCGTCGCGGGTCGTTATTACGTGGACGGTAGTCTGGCTGGCAGCATGGACCAAGCCCTGAAGGTGGCAGAAGCACTGATTGCACAATCTCGCCCAACCAAAAGCAACATCAAAGCGGTCCAGAAGAAAAGCTGAGGCGGCCCCAGCAACGCCCTAAAGCCCGCGGGTGATTCAGCCCGGCGGGCTTTTTTCTGCCCTGACGCGCTCTGCAAGGCCGATCTGCTCGCTCTTGCCCCTACAATCAAAAATCGCCATCAGCAAGATTCATGCCCCCAATGACAATTCTCCGGACCATCCGCTTCGTTGCCGCAGGGTTGTGCTTGTTTTGTGCCCCTGTCTGGGCCGAAAAAGCCGATCGCGACAAGCCCATGCTCATTGAAGCGGACGCAATGCGCCACGACGAGAACAAGCTGCTGACCCATTTCATCGGCAATGTGGTCGCCTTCAAAGGCACCATGGTGTTGCGCGGTGCACGCATGGAAGTGCAACAAGACAAACAAGGTCAGCAAGTCGTACGCATTTGGGCAGCACCCAAAGAACGGGTATTTTTTCGGCAGAAACGCGAAGGGGTCGCCGAGTTCACTGAAGGCGAAGGCGAAACCGCGATTTACGACAGCCAAGCGGATGTCTTGACGCTGATGCAACGGGCAGAAATCCGGATTTTGCGCGGCACAGAGTTGTCCGATCAACTCAATGGCGAAAAAATCGTCTTCAACAACAACACCGAAGTGATGACCGTTGACGGTCTGACCCCTAGCCCCCCAAGGGCGAGCGGCCACGATCAACGCGTGCGTGCCGTGCTGACCCCTCGCAAAAACGCCCCACCAACGACACCAAACACCACCGCGCCAACACTGCGCGTCAGCCCCAGCACCAGCGAAAGCAAAAAACCATGAGCGAGGACATCGTGAACAGCCGCCTGGAGGCACACCACCTGAAGAAGGCCTACGGTAGCCGCAAGGTGGTGCACGACGTTTCAGTGGAGGTACAAAAAGGTGAAGTGGTCGGCCTGCTGGGCCCCAACGGCGCAGGCAAGACCACCTCGTTTTACATGATCGTGGGCTTGGTGCGAGGCGATGCTGGCCAGATCCTGATCGACGGCCAAGACGTCACCCGTATGCCCATCCACAAGCGTTCACGCATGGGCCTGTCTTACCTGCCGCAAGAAGCGTCCATCTTTCGCAAGTTGAGTGTCGCCGACAACGTGCGCGCCATTCTGGAGTTGCAAACCGACGAACAAGGGCAAGCCCTTTCTTCGTCCGACATCGAAAAACGCCTGAACGAATTGCTGGCTGATCTGCGCGTCGACCATTTGCGAGACTCTCCGGCGGTCGCACTGTCGGGTGGCGAACGCCGCCGAGTGGAAATTGCCCGCGCCTTGGCCACCGAGCCGCGCTTCATCTTGCTGGACGAGCCTTTTGCAGGCATCGACCCGATCGCCGTGATCGAAATCCAACGCATCATCGCCTTCCTCAAGCAACGCGGCATTGGCGTGCTGATCACCGACCACAACGTGCGCGAGACACTGGGCATTTGCGACCACGCTTACATCATCAGCGAAGGCCGCGTGCTGGCTGCGGGCACTCCTGGCGAAATCGTGTCAAACACCGAGGTGCGCCGGGTGTACCTGGGCGAACACTTCCGAATGTGATGAACCGCAAGCCGCCAGTTCAAAACATGAAAGCACAGCCATGAGACCCGGTCTGTCGCTTCGCATGTCGCAGCACCTGGCGCTCACACCCCAGTTGCAACAATCGATCCGCCTGCTGCAACTGTCCACACTGGAGATGTCACAAGAAGTCGACCAGATGCTGGACGAAAACCCATTTTTGGAGCGCACCGAAGAAGAAGCCACGTCCGAGGCCTTTGGTTTGCAACAGGCCGACACCCATGTCAGCTTGGGAGACCGGGTCAGCGAAAGCGCTAGCACGGCCAGCAGCAGCGACGACAACGCCAACGAACCCCGTGACGAAGCCGTGACCGATGTGGCCGAGAGCTGGGACGGTGACGGCAGCGTGGACATGCGACCCGACGACAGCGAGTGGGGTGGCGACGCCACGCCGCGCAAAAACAACGACGAAGAAACCGCCGACGCCATCGATTTGGCCCGCAGCAGCGTCTCACTGACCGACTTCTTGCACCGCCAGGCCCTGTCGCTGCGCCTGTCCGAAGTGGACCGTGCGGCGCTGCGCTTTC
>CAYRBW010000185.1:0-4644 GCA_964422575.1 uncultured Limnohabitans sp. | reverse complement strand
AACGCATCCACTGCAATGATTCCTTTCTGATATTGAGTAACCGTCATGCAATTTCCAGAGTCTTGGCTACGCGAATTTTGTGATCCTCCTTTGAGCACCCAGCAGCTGGCCGACACCTTGACCATGGCTGGCCTCGAAGTGGAAGAGCTCGAGCCGGTGGCCCCACCATTTAAGAAGATCGTGGTCGGTGAAATCAAGGAAGCCGTGCAACACCCCAACGCCGACCGCCTGCGCGTGTGTCATGTGGACGTGGGACAGGGCACTTTGCTCAACATCGTATGTGGTGCGCCCAATGCCCGCGTGGGCATCCGTGTGCCCTGCGCCATGGTGGGTGCCGAGTTACCTCCGGGTGAAGACGGCAAACCCTTCTTGATCAAAGTGGGCAAACTGCGTGGAGTGGAAAGCCAAGGGATGTTGTGCTCAGCCAAAGAGCTGAAAATTGCCGATGACCACGGCGGCCTGCTGGAGTTGCCCGCAGATGCGCCTTTGGGTCAGGACATCCGCCAGTATCTGAATCTGGACGACACCCTGATGACGCTCAAGCTCACGCCCAACTTGGCGCATTGTTTGAGCGTTTATGGCATCGCACGCGAAGTGTCGGCTCTGACCGGCGCGCCTTTGAAGGCTCCAACTTTCCCAGCGGTTGCCATACAGATCAGCGACAAGTTGGCGGTGAAAGTGCAGGCCAGCGACCTGTGCGGCCGCTTCAGCGGCCGTGTGGTCAAGGGCGTGAACACGCAGGCACAAACCCCGCAGTGGATGGTGGACCGCCTGGCGCGTTGCGGCCAGCGCAGCGTGAGCCCGTTGGTGGATATTTCCAACTACGTGATGTTCGAGTTTGGTCGGCCTTCGCATATTTTTGACCTCGACAAAATCCGCGGTGGCCTGCAGGTGCGTTGGGGCCGACCGGGCGAGACGCTCAAGCTGCTCAACGGCAACACCGTAACCGTGGACGATAAGGTAGGCGTGATCGCAGATGACAGCCAAGTCGAATCGCTCGCCGGCATCATGGGTGGCGACGCCACCGCCGTGTCCGACGACACGCAAAACATCTACATCGAAGCCGCTTTTTGGTGGCCCACATCGATTGCAGGTTGTTCGCGCCGGTTCAACTTCTCGACCGATGCGGGTCACCGCTTTGAGCGCGGTGTGGACCCACAGCTGACAGTGGAGCACATCGAGCGCATCACCCAGTTGGTGCTGGACATTTGCGGCACGCCTGAGACGAAGGTCGGTCCGATCGACGATCAGTCACTGAACGTGCCACCAATCAAGCCCGTCACGCTGCGTGTGGCCCGTGCGGCCAAGGTCATCGGTATGCCTTTGACTCAGCAGCAGTGCGCCGATGCTTTGCGCGGTTTGGGTTTGCAAGTCACTGAAGGCGAGGGCACCGTCATTGTCACGCCGCCCAGTTTCCGATTTGACTTGGAGATCGAGGAAGACCTGATCGAGGAAGTGGCCCGCATGGTAGGCTACAACAACCTGCCCACAACCCCGCCTTTGGCCCCTATCACTGCCAAAGTTCGCCCTGAGACCGAGCGCAGCCCATCAACCGTTCGCCGTGCCATCGCGGCTTTGGGCTACCAAGAAACCATCAACTACAGTTTTGTTGAAGAGTCTTGGGAAAAAGACGTTGCGGGCAACGCCAACCCAGTCCGATTGCTCAATCCGATCGCCAGCCAGATGAGCGTGATGCGCTCGAGTCTGATCGCTTCATTGTTGCAAGTCGTTAAGTTCAATGCGGACCACAAGGCCGATTGCGTGCGGGTGTTCGAGTTGGGCCGTGTGTTTTTGCACAATGCTTCGATGCAGAACAGCGACACCACCGTCGAGGGCTTTGATCAGCCCATGCGCGTGGCTGGCATGGCCTGGGGTCCAATCGAGCCCTTGGATTGGCGGGGCAAGTCCCGCAACGTCGATTTTTACGACGTCAAAGCCGATGTGGAAAAACTCCTGGCCCCGCGCCAAGCCGAATTTGTGACGAACGAACACCCCGCCTTGCACCCTGGCCGTTCGGCCAAGGTGCTGTTGGATGGTGTGGTGATTGGCCATGTGGGCGAGTTGCACCCCCGTTGGCGTCAGGCTTGGGCGCTGAGTAGTGCCCCGGTGGTGTTTGAGTTGTCTCTGGATGCGGTCATTGCCCGTGTGGTGCCAGTGGCACAGAGTGTGGCCAAACACCAAGCGGTGGAACGTGACATCGCGGTCATCGTGAACGAGCAGGTCACGCATGCGCAACTGATGAACGCCATCCACACCGCACCGACGCAAGGCTTGTTGCGTGATGCCGTTTTGTTTGACATTTACCGACCCAAGGCCGAGTCAACCGGTGGCCTGGCTGTGGGCGAGAAAAGCTTGGCCGTGCGCCTGAGCTTGCACAGCGACGAAGCGACGCTCACCGAGGCACAAATCGACAGTGCCATGAATGCTGTACTGTTGCAGTTGACGCGGCAAGTGGCGGCCCGCCTGCGCTCTTGAGACGATCATGCAAATCAGTTTTGAATCACTCGAAACGCCTGCACTGACCAAGGCGCACTTGGCCGATTTGTTGTTTGAACAGATTGGCTTGAACAAGCGCGAGTCCAAAGACATGGTGGACGCTTTTTTCGACTTGGTGGTGGACAGTCTGATCTCGGGCGACGATGTCAAGATTTCAGGCTTTGGAAACTTCCAGATCCGCACCAAGGCGGCACGGCCAGGTCGAAATCCTCGCACAGGAGAATTGATTCCTATTGATGCACGTCGTGTTGCCACCTTCCATGCAAGCCATAAACTCAAGGCCTTGATTCAGGGCGATGCTGACGAAGACGATGGCGTGGAGACGGTCGGGCGCTGAATCTTTCACTCCAGGAGTTTCGCATGCTGTTCAAATTCAAATCCCAAGCGGCCAGCGACCTCATCATGCTCGACGCTGATGCCCGCAAGTTGCTCAAAATCATTTTGAGTGAGGACCGCAGCAAGGGGATTGTTCAATGGGATGACTTGCCCCGAGCGATTACAGCGCTGGAGCGGGCGGTTGCGCAAGATGAGGCGCACAGAAAACAAGTTGCTGACACACCTCAAAGTCAGGGTGCTGTTGAGGAAGAGGCTCAAACCCTGTTGAGTCAGGTGAGTTTGGCCCAAAGAGCTGCGCCGATGCTCAAATTGTTCAAACGCTGTTTGAGCGAGAAGTCAGACGTGGTTTGGGGCGTTTGATGGCTTTTTCAGCGCGTAAAAGGCGGGCCAGCCAATTTGTAGCCAGCTTTCAGCTGGCGCTTGGCAAACCAACCTACATTCATTTCGAGAACGAAGCGAACGGGTTTGTCTGAGCAGTGCGAGTCATCGCTTTGGGGTTTCATGTCCTCGATGTTCACAATGGTGCCGTCGTCGGAAATGAAGGCCGCAGACAGTGGGATCAAAGTGTTGCGCATCCAGAAGCACTGTGTGGCGGGCTGTTCAAAAACAAACAACATGCCCTCGTGCTGCGGCATTTCTTTGCGCCACATCAAGCCGATTTGCCGCTGATCGGGTGTTTGAGCCAGCTGAACATCCAAAATGTGCATGCCTGCGCTCAATTTGGTGCGGGGCAATTGAAGCTGAGGCAACGGTTGTGCGCTTGCCGCAACTACCAGCGTCGCCATGCTCAGGGCGCCGATGCGCTTCAAGAGGAGAAGGTTCTTGAAGGAAAAAAATGCAGAAAAGGTCATGGTCTCAAGCAATGATCGACAGTGAGCAAGCCCCAGAGGATAACTGCTGATCGATGCCTTGATTGCATGGCGCGGGTTTCAACCTTGCCTCTTTCAGCTGGCCGGTTCGGTGATGCTGGCAGCCGCTGGCCCTTCGAGCGGGGCATTGCTGGCGTTTTCAGTCTGAATGTTGGCCGCCATGAGGCCTTTGCTACCTTGAGTCAGATCAAAACTGACCCTTGCACCTTCTTTCAGACTTTTATAGCCTTCCGACTGGATGGCCGAAAAGTGGGCGAAAGCGTCAGGACCGCCACCATCGGGCTGGATGAATCCAAAGCCCTTGGCGTCATTGAACCATTTGACCGTACCACTGGGCATACGATGTCTCCGTTATTGTGAGTCTCAGTGTGGATTGCACCTGTCAAGTTTGTCAATGTGAGGTTTTCCCCGATGGCTGTTTCATTGACCACAGGCAATCAAGACTTTTGTCACCTTGACCCCGAGAAGACTCAAAGCGTCGATAGAATGAAATCATGGCAACGAAAAAACTTGCAAACCCCACGCTGCCGACCGTGACCCCCAGAACACCCGACGGCGGTGATTCGGTGGTGCTCGAGAGACGCGCACAAAAAATTGAACCGCCCCAGATGTATCAGGTGGCCATGCTGAACGATGACTACACCCCCATGGAGTTCGTGGTGATGGTGATCCAGGAGTTTTTCAGCAAAGACCGTGAAGCGGCAACACAAATCATGCTCAAGATCCACTTGGACGGCAAAGGCGTGTGCGGAGTTTATTCCCGCGATGTAGCCGCCACCAAGGTGGATCAGGTGCTGGATGCGGCCAAACAGGCTGGCCATCCACTGCAATGTGTCAGCGAACCCATTGAATAGTGGTCATTTCGCCCCACATCGTTTCTATCTCTCTCAGCAAGGCAAAAGGAAATCTCATGATTGCCCAGGAATTGGAAGTCAGCTTGCAC
>CAYRBW010000184.1:0-4646 GCA_964422575.1 uncultured Limnohabitans sp. | reverse complement strand
TGGGCATGGTCGGCATCAACGTGCCGATCCCGGTGCCCATGGCCTGGCACGGCTTTGGCGGCTGGAAGCGCTCGCTGTTTGGCGACATGCATGCCTATGGCGAAGAGGGTGTGCGCTTCTACACCAAGCAAAAATCCATCATGCAGCGCTGGCCCGAGAGCATTAGCAAGGGGGCGGAGTTTGTGATGCCGACGGCGAAGTAAATCGAGACGTCACCCCGGGCTTGACCCGGGGCCCATGGCTTGTGCGCGGTGCCGCGCCCAGTCCTCTTTCTTGACTTCGCTTCGCCCTCCACCCAAGATCAGACCGATTAACAGTTCTTCATTAAATTGATCGGTAGTTTTACAGATGCAGAAATCGGATGCGCTACGAATTGACTACCCTTGAAATTTACAGTGACGAAGCGCTCGTTGCAGAGCTGCTTCGCGTTGCTGAACTCTTGAATGGTGAGCGGCTCACAATTCGCCGTTTCGATTCAATGGCCAAGATGAATTCTTCAACCCTACGCGCTCGTTTTAGTTCTTGGGAGGCAGCTCTTGACAAGGCTGGTATCAGCGAATCAGTTGCACCCCGTTCCCGCGTGCTGTCGCGAGACCAAGTACTTGAGGTGTTGCGATCCTTTGCTGCGGAGAATCCTGGAGAGTCTGTAACGGAGAAAGAAATTGCTGCACGCCTAGGCATGCACCAACGGTCGATCATTCGGCGATTTGGGAAGTGGGGGGCTCTTCTTGCAGAGGTTGGCCTCTTGCCGGTTCCATTAGGCAAGCGTTACACGGATGAAGATTGCTTTGAGAACCTACTTGCTCTTTGGACGCACTACGGACGACAACCTCGTTTTGGGGAGCTAAACCTTCAGCCTTCGCTGGTTGGATCCAAAGCCTATGTGCGGCGCTGGGGTGGGTGGCGAGCTGCTCTCGGGGCCTTCGTGAAGACAATGAATGAATCGCTGGAATCTGTTCCAACGCAATTTCGCCTTGAGCAAGTGCCGACATCGATGCTTAACGCGCAGGTGGTTATGAAAACTCCTTCTCGCTCGCTTAGTCTGGCTTTGAGATATAGAGTACTTGTTCGCGACAAGTTCCGTTGCGTGATATGCGGCGCGTCCCCTGCGAAGGATGTTGGTGTCGAACTGCATGTGGATCACATTCACCCGTGGTCTCGGGGCGGTAATAACGTCGAAAATAACCTAAGAACACTTTGCTTGAAATGCAATTTAGGAAAGGGCGCGAAACTTGAAGTCCAAATCGGCGCTGAATGATCACTCTTCGAATGCCGACCCCCAAACCGACGCGCCGAGGTGTCCTGCACAACGAAGTCAAGGAGGAGACGGCCGCAGGCCTTCGGGGGACATGAGCGGGGACGCAGGGCGCTTCGGTGCGCCGGTCCAGCGAACGAAGAACTCCCCGCGCTGCGAGCGTCTATCTACCGCCCCCCCAAGCCGAAAACTCCAATGGCCGAATCCCAAACCGCACCGCATTGCCCGCATGCAGCGCCGCAAACTCGGCCAGCACCAGTGCGGTGAAATGCGCGTGTTCGTCCGGCGGCACCGAGTCGGGGATCTTGCCTTTCACCGCTTGCTCGGTGGCGGCTTCGCCATGGCGCACGATGGCGGCGACCACTTCGGCCAGGGCCTGCCGGTGACGCAGCCGAAATATGTCGGGCGGCACCAGGGTTTGCTGAATGGCCACGTACTGTTGGCATGAACGCTCATAGGCCCACACAAACACGTCGCGCAGCAGCTCCACCCGGTTGAGTTCGTACACGCCCAGCATGGCGTTCACATAGGCTTGCTGCGGCACGTCGATGAAGGACAGCGGGCAGAGGTTGTGGCGGATGAACGGGATGTTGGCGGCCAGCCGCGACACGCGTTTGTTCACGTCTTCAAACGGTTGCAGGTAGGGCAGGTGCACCATCAAAAAGAAGGCCTGCTCAAACGGGTCGGCAATCTCGGCAGCCATCTGCACCAGGATGCCCAGCAACTCCTCCAGCCGCTGGGGCAAGGCCAAGGGCAGGTAAACGCTGCCGCCGATCTCCACCGCGCGACGGCGCACGCGGCCCACGGCGGTGGGGTCGGCCATTAGGCCGTCCGACAAAAAAGCGTGCAGCGCGATCACGGTGTCGGTCTGCACACGCGCGTTGTCGGGGCTGAGCACCAGGTATTCGATGGCCTGTTTGTGGTTCAGGATCATCTGCGTTTCCAGTGCGTCCTTGCCTTCGGCGGCCTGGCCAAAGGCGATCAGCCGCTCGGTGTCCAGGCGGCTGTAGGTGTTGCCCTCCAACTGCGACGAGGCCCAAGACAGGTCAATCAGCAGCCGGTTGAGCATGTCCCGGGCGAAGGTGCCCGCTGGGGTTTGCGCTGCAGGCGAGCGGCCCATGGCGTGCAGCTGCTCGCGCAAGGCCAGTGGCAAATAGGCGGTGTGGTTGGGCTGGTATTGCTCCAAGAACGAGGGTCGGTAAGCCACTGGGTTGCGCAAGTGGCGCAACTGGGTGACGTAGGCGCGGACCTCGGCCCCAGCCGTTGACACAGGCATGTCATCGGACGGCGGGGCTGTGTGCCAAACGGCCTCTGGCTCTTGTGCGTGGATGGCGGCTGATGACGTGCGGCGGTAGCGCGCCGTGCGGCGATCGCCCAGCATCTCGATGCGTTGCTGCGCCACCAGCAAAGCCAGGCGCCGCTGCAGGGTGCGACGGTGGATCGGGGTACCCCATTGCTGCGCGATGGTGTCAATGCCTACGCCATCAGGAGCGGTGACGATGAGTTCGACCAAGCTGTCCAGCTCGTGGGTGGGGGTCAGGCTGGGCATGCGATGGGCTTTGATGTGGTGGATGATTTGCGACAATAAAATGTCGCAAATCATTTTATGCGACAAATTAAGTGTCGTAAAGACCTGTTTTACGCCGTTTTGACACCCTTATGCGCCGCACTTTTTGTTGCAAGGCCGACGCAAGGCGGCTGATGGATGGACGGCAAGCGGTCCAGCCCGAGTCTCGGACGATACGTCCGTTCAAGAAAGTCAGCCATTGCCAAGGCACAATCGCCTGCTCAGGAGACCGGGTACAACATGAACGACAACACCTTCGACTACATCATCATTGGCGGCGGCACCGCAGGCTGCTTGCTGGCCAACCGCCTGAGTGCGGACGCCAGCAAGCGCGTGCTGCTGATCGAGGCGGGCAAAAAAGACGATTACCACTGGATTCACATCCCGGTCGGCTACCTACATTGCATTGGCAACCCACGCACCGACTGGATGTACCAAACCGAGCCAGCCGAGGGTTTGAATGGTCGCAGCTTGCGTTACCCACGCGGCAAGGTGTTGGGCGGTTGCTCCAGCATCAACGGCATGATTTACATGCGCGGCCAATCGCGTGACTATGACCAATGGGCCCAGATCACCGGCAACAACGAGTGGCGCTGGGACCAAGCACTGCCGTACTTCAAGCTGCACGAAGACCATTACAACGGTGCCAATGCGTTCCACGGGGCCAAGGGGGCCAAGTCCGAACTGCTGGCCCCCACCGATTTGCCCAAGGGCAGCTACCTGCACACGCTGCGTGGGCGCAACACCGGCGGCGAGTGGCGCATCGAAAAGCAGCGTCTGCGCTGGGACGTGCTGGACGCGTTTTCGCAAGCTGCGCAGCAAGCAGGTATCCCGGCCACCGACGACTTCAACCGCGGCGACAACGAAGGCGTGGCTTACTTTGATGTGAACCAGCGCAACGGTTGGCGCTGGAACACGGCCAAGGCTTTCTTGCGCCCCACCTGCTATTCACGCCCCAACTTCGAGCTGTGGAACAAAGCGCAGGTGGCCAAACTGACCCTCAAAACCCAGGCGAACGGCGAAAAGCGTTGCACCGGAGCGCAGGTGTGGACGGGTGTGGAGATGGTCGAAGTCCAAGCCACAGGTGAAGTGATCTTGAGCGCGGGCAGCATTGGCTCGGCGCAGATTCTGCAACTCTCGGGCATTGGCCCAGCAGCCTTGCTCCAGGACAAAGGGGTGGAAGTGCAGCATGACCTGCCCGGTGTGGGGGCCAACTTGCAAGACCATTTGCAGATCCGCTCGGTCTACAAGGTCAAAGGTGCCAAAACCCTGAACACCCTGGCCAACAGCCTCATGGGCAAAGCCATGATCGGCATAGAATACGCCTTCAAACGGTCAGGGCCGATGAGCATGGCCCCCAGCCAGTTGGGCGCTTTCACCAAAAGCGATCCATCGCAGCCGCACGCCAACTTGGAATACCACGTGCAGCCGCTGAGTCTGGACGCGTTTGGCGAGCCGCTGCACAGCTTCCCGGCCATCACGGCCAGCGTGTGCAACCTGAATCCGACCAGCCGGGGCTCGGTCAACCTCACCAGCCCCAACTTTGAAGACGCCCCCGCGATTGCGCCCAACTACCTGGCCACCGACGAAGACCGCCAAGTCGCCGCCGACAGCCTGCGCGTGACACGCCGCATCATGGCGCAAGACGCGATGAAGCCTTTTGCACCCGAAGAGTTCAAGCCCGGCGTGCAATACCAAACCGATGAAGAGCTGGCCAAGCTGGCCGGTGACATCGCCAGCACCATCTTTCACCCGGTCGGCACGACCCGAATGGGGCGCGAGGACGATCCGATGGCTGTGGTCAACCCACGCCTTCAGGTGCGC
>CAYRBW010000183.1:0-4665 GCA_964422575.1 uncultured Limnohabitans sp. | reverse complement strand
TGACGATGCCCATGTCCATGCCCGCCTGGATGGCGTGGTACAGGAACACGGTGTGGATGGCTTCGCGCACCGGGTCGTTGCCCCGGAATGAAAAGCTCACGTTGGACACGCCGCCCGAGACTTTGGCACCCGGTAGGTGCTGCTTGATCCAGCGCGTGGCGTTGATGAAGTCCACCGCATAGTTGTTGTGTTCTTCGATGCCGGTGGCGATGGCAAAAATATTGGGGTCAAAAATGATGTCTTCAGGCGGGAACTGAACCTCGTTCACCAGCACGCGGTAAGCGCGCTCGCAAATCTCGATCTTGCGTTCGTAGGTGTCGGCCTGGCCTTTCTCGTCGAACGCCATCACCACGGCGGCCGCGCCATAACGCTTGACCAGCTTGGCCTGGCGTTTGAACTCGTCCAAGCCCTCTTTCATGCTGATCGAGTTGACGATACCCTTGCCCTGAATGCAGCGCAGACCGGCTTCGATCACCGTCCATTTGCTGGAATCCACCATCACCGGCACGCGAGCGATGTCGGGCTCACCGGCCATCAGGTTCAAAAACCGCACCATGGCCGCTTGGCTGTCGAGCATGGCTTCGTCCATGTTCACGTCGATCACCTGCGCGCCGTTTTCGACCTGCTGACGCGCCACGGCCAGGGCCTCCTCGTACTGGCCGTTCAAGATCATGCGGGCAAAGGCCTTGGAGCCGGTCACGTTGGTGCGCTCGCCCACGTTGACGAACAGCGACCCGGTGCCGATGGAGACAGGCTCCAGACCGGACAACTTCATGGGGGGAACAGACACGATGGAAGACGCAACAACAGACACAGGCTCACCTTGGGCTGACAGGTGAGCGTCGTTGTGCAAGATCATTCAGACATTGAACGGCCCCAAGCCTGACCTGCTGCGCCTAGACGGCGGCGGGCTGCAACGCTCCTTGGGGAAGGGGCGATTTTAACCTTTCAGGCGGCTGAACCTGAACCAAAGATTTTTGTGAATGCTTTGTGTTTGGCCTCACGCCAGGTTTTGGTCAGATCACCATTTGCCTCTAGAGCTTCGTAGATATCACGTATCAACGCGTCATTGACGACCTTGGCAGTGCGGAGCTTGGCCAGCAACTCGTAGCCATGTCAAACCTTGATATCCGGAAAATCCTTGACCAACTCGTGCATGCCCAAGTCATCGGTCACAACAACAGCGGGCCTGACTTGCCCAAACGCCAGCAACCAGCAATCAGCCTCTCCGGGTGGGGACCGTCCATAAGAGGTAAACCTGTTCACATCCATGCGTACCCAACCCAACAAAACGCTTTGCGCCGCTTCAATTTGAGTTTTTTCAACAGCCGTCAATCTGACCTGTTTGGCCATCCGCTCCTGCGCATATTCAGTCTGATCAAACCAAGGATTGCGAAACTGCAGGTGCGGATTGCGGTGCACCTCGTCTTCGGTGACTTTGAGGATGGTCAGTACATGCGGTACCTGCCCGAACTTCAACCCAACAAAGGGCCTTACTCGCTTGGCCAGCCTAAGGTATGTATTGGTGTCGAGCAGGACAAGCGTCGTCAATCGATCAACTCCCCATGCAGTGCTATCGCGTCTTGCATGGGTATGTCCATCACCTGTTGGATATAGCCCGTTCCTGTTTCTTTGTTTTTGATCATCCGTTGCAACGACTCGAAAAACGCACTCTTAAAGGTGTTCTTCGTTGCTGCGATGTATGCCCCGGACTCTGCTGGCACGGGTGCAAACAACTCTTCACTCATTGTTTGGCTACGCTGGATTTGGCGCATCTGATGGATTTGCTCAGCCGTATGGCGCAGTGGCGGCAAATCCTGCGAATGGGCATAGCGGTTCACTTGATGGATTTGCTCAGCCGTATGGCGCAGTGGCGGCAAATCCTGCGAATGGGCATAGCGGTTCACTTCATAAAACACACTAAAAACAGAAATCCCGTATGCCTTGGCTTGATCGTTCAACACCTTGGCTTCAATCATCTTGTTGCCCGTCCTAGCGTGTCCATAAGTCTTGCGTGCCACCGCCCTAGGGAACAGCAAAGCACCAGCAAAAGCATCGGCGAAGTCTTCGCCAGCCTCTTTGCCTGCCAAATCTGGCGTGTACACATGCGCCAGCTCGTGTGCCATCCAAAACTTGAAGTCTTCCTGATGGGTGTCCAGGTTCAGAAAGATGAACGTGACGTTCTCTTGTGGCAGCAAGATGTGCAGTGCATTTTTGTGATTTTGTTTTTGCCCCCAGAGCACAGGTGCCACCACCGCACCATTGGCCCCAAACTTGCCAATCAGATCTTGGTACGCCACTGCTGCCTCTTCCCCCAGACCCAAACGCGCACGAACTTGGCTCACCACCGCCTGCAAAGGCTCGTAATCGGTGCTGGGTGCAGACAATTGCAGTCGCAAGGCTGGCATGGGTGGCAAAAAAGGCACCAGCGCCTTGAGCAAGGCACCCATCACCATGGCTTTGTCAATGTGGGCGTCCGTGGTCTTGGCCCCCGCTTTTTTGCGGAAAGCGACGAATGTCGCCCCACCCCGTAAACACCGTCTTCAACCGCTCCACCGTATGCCGCCATTTAGCGGCGCGGGGTTGGCAAACTGTGTTTTGATTGCCGAACAGACCTCCCTCGTTGAAGGCGTGGGCGGTGTCTACGGCGTGAAGCCACTTCACGCGCACGAACTATTCAGCTTGTTCTGGACTGAGACTCTATTCAGCTTGTTCTGGACTGAGACTCTATTTCGGTTGCCCAAACAACTTGCCTTGCCCTTCCATCTGCCTTCTCCCGAAGCGATGTCGTTTGCCTTGGGGCGTTGCTTGTCCGGGTCCACCGTCTGATTTCGAGAGCAATGTCGTTACTGTGTAGCCTGTAATAACCGCTTCACCAATCTCACACTTGGTTAAAGGACGGGACAGAGTTGACTATTTTTAATCAATTTATGGCCTTTTCCTGGAGGTGACAGACATTTAGAGCCATCTGGGCACAATGAAAGCTGTTTTCCTGCTCAAGCACCTCATGCCTACATCCGCACTCACACCGTTCACCCTGCAAGGCGCCTCCAATTTCCGCGATCTGGGCGGTTACCTGACCGCAGGCGGGCAGCGCGTGCGGAGTGGTCAGGTGTTTCGCTCAGACCATCTGGCGGGCCTGACCGATGCCGATGTGGTGCGTTTGCAAGCACTGGGTGTGGGGCACAGCCTGGACTTTCGCGGCGTGGCCGAATACACCGCCACGCCTTACGACATTCCGGGCGTTGAGCGCGTGGCCCTGACGATTGAGCCCACGGTGATCGCGCGCATGCAGGCGCTGGTGACACAGGGCGTGGTGCCTACCACCGAAGAGACGGTGACGCTCATGCGCGAAACCTACCGCGATTTTGTGAACCACAACGCAGGCACGTATGGGCGGTTCATGAGGCATTTGCTGGAGCAGCCTACACCGCAGGTGTTTCACTGCACAGCGGGCAAAGACCGCACGGGTTTTGCGGCGGCGCTGCTGCTGTCAGCGCTGGGCGTGGACAGAGCCACCATTGAGCACGACTACCTGCTGACCAACCAGCTTTACAAACGCGACCCACGCCTGGAAGGCAAAGGCCACCCGCATGTGATGAAAGTGCTTTGGCAAGTGCAGCCCGAGTTTTTGCAGGCGGCTTTTGAGGCGGTGGATGCGCAGCATGGCGGCATGCGCGACTATTTGCACGGTGCCATTGGCCTCAGCCCACAAGAGCTGACCGAGTTGCGCAGGCTACTGCTCGAAGACTGATCAGGCCGCTTCTTTGTAGAAGAAACCGCTGTGCACATGGCGTGGGGCCAGCGGGCCGACGGCTTTGCTGATCGCGCCGATGTGGTCGGGCGTGGTGCCGCAGCAGCCGCCCACGATGTTGACCAGGCCTTCGGTGGCAAACTGATGGATCAGCCGGCTGGTGACTTCGGGCGTTTCGTCAAAGCCGGTGTCGCTCATGGGGTTGGGCAAGCCGGCATTGGGGTAGCAGCTGATGAAGGTGTCACCCGCGACCTTGTTGAGCTCTTGAATGTAAGGACGCATCAGCGTGGCCCCCAGGGCGCAGTTCAGGCCAATGGCCAGGGGCTGGGCGTGGCGCACGCTGTGCCAAAACGCCGTGACGGTCTGGCCGCTCAAGATGCGGCCCGAAGCGTCGGTCACAGTGCCGCTGATGATCAGGGGCAGTCGCTGGCCGCTGGCTTCAAAGAACTCTTCGATGGCAAACAACGCGGCCTTGGCGTTGAGGGTGTCAAAAATCGTTTCGACCAGCAGCACGTCCGAGCCGCCTTCGACCAAGGCTTCGACCTGCTCGTAATACGCGGCGCGCAGTTCTTCAAAAGTGACGTTGCGGGCACCAGCGTCGTTCACGTCGGGGCTGATGCTGGCGGTCTTGGGCGTGGGGCCGAGTGCACCGACCACAAAGCGCGGCTTGTCGGGGGTGGAGAATTTGTCGCAGGCGGCACGGGCTATTTTTGCGGATTGCAGGTTCATCTCGCGGGCCAGGTGCTGCATGTCGTAGTCGACCTGGGCCACCGTGGTCGCGCCAAAGGTGTTGGTCTCGATCAGGTCGGCCCCGGCAGCCAGGTAGCCTTCGTGGAGGTCGCGGATCACGTCGGGGCGGGGCAGGCTCAGCCGCTCGTGGGTGCCCTTGACGGCTGTGGGGCAGTCCTTGA
>CAYRBW010000182.1:0-4679 GCA_964422575.1 uncultured Limnohabitans sp. | reverse complement strand
CTGCTTTACGCCAGCCGCGCAGTGGACACCCGTGCGCAGACCATCGAATCCATCCTCAACCAGTCGCGTCAGTTCAACCCGTCCAGTGGCATCACCGGCATCCTCTGTTACGGAGGCGGCATCTTTTTGCAGGCCATCGAAGGCGGGCGCACCGTCGTGAGCGACCTGTACGGCCACATCCAGAAAGACGTGCGGCACAAAGAAGTGGTCTTGCTGCACTATGAAGAAATTTCTGAGCGTCGCTTTGGGGGTTGGACCATGGGCCAAGTCGACGCCTCGCGTGTCAACACCAACATCCTGCTCAAATACTCCGAGCGGGCAGAGCTGGACCCTTACAGTGTCTCGGGCAAAGTCTCGCTGGCCTTGCTCGAAGAGCTGATGGCCACCGCCTCCATCATTGGTCGGGCTTAAACCCGCTGCACACCAAGCCGCCCCGCAAGGGGCTTTTCACGTCCATGCCCCTGAGTGCGCTTGCCCTGGTCGTTTTGGCCGGTTTCATCCATGCCTGTTGGAACATCGCCGCCAAAAAAGCCGGTGGCGATGTGCGCTTTGTCGCCTTCACTTCGGTGGTGCTGATGGTGTTCTGGGCCCCGGTGGGTCTGTGGCTGGGCTGGCAGCAAGTGCCCGCTTGGGGCCTGCTGGAGTGGGCCTTGGTGCTGGCCAGTGCTTTGCTCCACATTGGCTACTTCATCGTCTTGCTGCGCGGCTACCGCCAAGCCGACCTCACGGTGGTTTATCCACTGGCGCGCGGCTCGGGGCCGCTCATGTCGTCCATGGTGGCGATTGTTTTATTGGGTGAACAAATTTCGGCGCTGGGCTTGGTGGGCATTTTGGGTGTGGTCGGTGGTGTGTTCCTCATCGCGGGTGGCCCAGACCTGTGGAAGGCGGCGCAAGACCCGCAGCGGCAAGCCCGTGTGCGTACCGGCATTTTTTATGGTGGCATCACCGGCCTGTTCATTGCCAGCTACACCGTGGTCGATGGTTATGCCGTCAAGGTGGCGCTGATGTCGCCCATTTTGGTGGACTACTTTGGCAACCTGCTGCGACTGGCTTTTTTGACACCCACCTTGCTGCGCGACCGTGCCGAGGTGGCGCGCTTGTGGCGTGAGCAGAGGCCTTATGCCCTAGTCGTTGGCATCTTCAGTCCCGTGTCGTATGTGCTGGTGCTCTATGCACTGCAGGTGGCACCGCTGTCGCATGTGGCGCCGGCGCGTGAGGTGTCCATGCTGTTTGCCGCCTTGCTGGGTGGCCACCTGCTGGGTGAAAAAGACCGGGGCCCACGCATCGCAGGCGCGGCGCTGATCGCCGCAGGCGTCATGGCTTTGGGCATAGTTGAGTGACCATGAAACACACCAGAATTCCCGCCAACTTGATCGGCTGCGATTTCTCCAGCAGCCCGTCCAAACGCAAGCCTATCGTGCTGGCGCTGGGCCAGTCCCGACAGGGCAGGGTGCAACTGCAAGCCCTGCAGACCTTTGACACGCTGACCGCGTTTGGTGACTGGCTGGCACAGCCTGCCGACTGGGTGGGCGGCTTTGATTTACCTTTTGGCCTGCCGCGTGAGTTGGTTGAAACCCTGGACTGGCCTACCGACTGGGCCGCCTGCATGGACCACTACGCCGCCTTGGAGCGTGCCCAAATTCGCGAGCAGTTTGCAGCCTTTTGCAACGCCCGCCCCGTGGGTGGCAAGTTTGCCCACCGAGCCGCCGACCAACCCGCAGGCTCCAGCCCCTCCATGAAGTGGGTCAACCCACCCGTGGCCTACATGCTGCACGCGGGCGTGCCGCTGTTGCGGCAAGCAGATGTGCACTTGCCCGGCTTGCACGCAGGTGATGAGCGCCGCGTGGCGCTGGAAGCCTACCCCGGCTTGCTGGCGCGTGAGGTGCTAGGCAAGCAAAGCTACAAGAGCGACGACAAAGCCAAACAAACCCCCGAGCGCATGCTGGCCCGACGTGAACTGCTGAGCGCACTGGAGCGGGGCCAAACCCGTCTGAGCCTGCGCTTGGTGGCCAGCAACGCGCTGTTGGGTCGGTTGGCCGACGACGCGAGCGGCGACAGCCTCGACGCCACCTTGTGCCTGATGCAAGCGGCCTGGGCGCAGCAACAGCACGAAGCCGGACACCCGCAATACGGCCTGCCGCCGTGTGACCCGCTGGAAGGCTGGATCGTCACTGCCTGAAAAAATTCAGCGTTCTGTCTCCAGATCTGGAATGCGGTTGAACGCGATGCGCATCGGCGCGGCATCCAGCGTGTGGTGCGCGTTGGCAAAGTAAATCGCGTTTTTGCCATGTGTCCGGTTGAGTGCATCCATGGCCGACATCAAACGGGCGCGGTCACGTTGCACGGGGTGATTTTGCAGGGTTTGCGCCGCACTAGCTTGGGGTGCGTCCAGTGGTTCGTCAAACAAATCACGCGTGTGCTGGTTGGCGGGCACCAAGCCACACAGTTGTACACCCACGGCCTGCGGGTGTTGCAGTTGGTGCAGGCCGCTGAGCCACAACTGGTCCAGCGTGTGCAGCAAAAAGCCGGTGTCTTGCGTCTCGCCCACATGCACAAAGCGCTCGCCCCTGGCCTCGTGCTGCCAGCGGTTTGCGCAATGCACAAACACCTGCATGGCCGTGGCATAAAACCCCTGCTTGCGCAAGCGCATGGTCGCCTTTTGTGTCAGTCGGTTGAGCACCTGCCGTGCGCCTTCGGGGTGACGTAAATCGGGTGGCAACACATGCGAATGCCCCAGCGAGCGCGCCACCGTGGCGCGTGGCCCATACCACTGCCCGCGCAGTTTGTCGTACATGTCGGCCCCTGCCAAGCCGCTCCAAGCCGTGTACAACAAATCACGCGGCGCGGCATAGAGCTGCGCCATCGTCTCGATGCCGCAACGTGACAAGCGCTGCAACATGCGCGGCCCAATGCCCAGCAAGGCCGACAGCGGCAGATGCAGTAGTCGCCCGGGCAACTCGTGCTGCTCAATCACCGTCAGGCCATCGGGCTTGTGCATGTCGCTCGCCAGCTTGCCCAAGAGCGTGTTGGGCGCAATGCCAATGGAGGTGCGCATGCACTCGCCCACCTCGGCCAGCAGCGCAGCTTTGATCTGGTGTGCCAGCTGCACGGCGCGCTCTGGTTCACGCCAGCGGCCCGTCAATTCGCACTCCATCTCGTCAATGCTCACCACTTGCCGCACCTGCGCCAGTTGGTCCACCACGGCCACAGCCTGCTGGTGCACCTCCACATACTTGGCGTGGTCGGCCAGCACCAGCGCAATGCCTGGGCACAGCCGCTTGGCGTCCGACACCCGCGTGCCTGTCTTGACCCCAAACGCCTTGGCCTCGTAACTGGCCGCAATGCAACACGACGAATCGGCCATCACCGGCACCACCCCCACCGGCCGCCCACGCAAAGCCGGGTTGAGTTGCTGCTCGACCGAGGCGAAGTAGCTGTTGAAATCGATGAAAAGGGAGCGGAGCATGTCGGTGGTCTTTTCAAGCGTGTGCAGCCAGAGCATCCAAAGGGCTGGCCGTGCCGCCCGCTGCCACCTTGAGCACATGGGTGTAGATCATCGTTGTCGAAACGTCTGAATGACCCAGCAACTCTTGCACCGTGCGAATGTCTGTGCCCGCTTGTAGCAAATGGGTGGCAAACGAGTGGCGCAGCGTGTGCACCGAAACGGGCTTCACAATCCCTGCGTCTGCCACCGCTTTTTTCAAAGCACGTTGCAGTCGCTCTTCAAACAAATGGTGTCGACGCTCTACGCCACTGCGCGGGTCAACCGACAGCGTGGGCGATGGAAACATCCAAAGCCACCCCCACGTGTAGCCGACCTTTGGGTATTTGCTCTCCAAGGCGTGGGGCACCTCCACCCCACCGCGCTGCACCTGTCGATCAGCCTCCCACTGTGCCCGCGCCGCCAGCATTTGCAAACGCAAGGCCGGTACCAGCGAGCGGGGCAGCATCACCACGCGGTCTTTGGCCCCCTTGGCTTCACGCACGATGATGACATGCCGCTCAAAATCGACATCTTTGATGCGCAAACGCATCCCCTCCATCAGCCGCATGCCCGTGCCATACAAAAGCCGAGCCAGCAGCGCGGTCACGCCGTCCATCTGTGCCAAAAGGCCAACCACCTCGTCCTTGGTCAGCACCGACGGAATGCGCTTGGTCTGCTGAGGCCGCCCAATGTTGTTGAGCCAAGGCAAATCAATGCCCAGTACCTCGCGGTACAAAAACAACACAGCACTGAGCGCCTGGTTGTGAGTGGAGGCCGATACCTTGCGTTCATTGGCCAGCATGGACAAAAACGCCTCCACATCGGCCACACCCATCTCGCGTGGATGACGCATGCTGCCAGCCTGAGCAGCGCTCCAGCGGATGAAAAAACGAATCCAATAGAGATAAGCCTTCTCGGTTTTGAGGCTATAGTGCAGATACCGAACCCGCTCGCGCACCTGATCAAGCAAACGGGTGGACTGCAAGGGAGGAGCACTGGGTTTCATGGCAAATTTATACCTGTACAAAATTACAGTATATGGATCTGCAAGCCAAGGCGCAAGCGGCTTGCAGCCATTTGATTCAAAAGATGTATCGACTGTGTCCGGATGTATCCACCGGGTTTTGCGATCTACATTGCGTTGAACTAAACCGCTAACGCGGTGGCTGGTACGCAAGTGCCGCCACCGCGTTTT
>CAYRBW010000181.1:0-4703 GCA_964422575.1 uncultured Limnohabitans sp. | reverse complement strand
CCCCACCTTGGCCACGCCGGGCACGTTGTCCACCGTGTCGCCCACCAGGGTTTGGTAGTCGATCATCAACGACGGTGGCACGCCAAACTCGGCCGTGACGCCCGCCACATCGCGCACCTTGCCGTTCATCGTGTCGATGATGGTGATGTGCTCGTTGACCAACTGACTCAGGTCTTTGTCACCACTCGACACCGTCACCGCGATGCCTTGCTGCGCGGCCACATGGGCCAGCGTGGCGATCACGTCGTCGGCCTCCACGCCCGGCACGTCCAGCACGGTCCAGCCCATCAGGCGCACCAGTTCGTGGATCGGCTCGATCTGTGTGCGCAAATCGTCGGGCATGGGGCTGCGGTTGGCCTTGTACTCGGGGTACAGATCGTCGCGAAAAGTCGGGCCTTTGGCGTCAAACACGCAAGCGGCATAGGTGGCGGGTACGTCCTTGCGCAGCCGCTCCATCATGTTGATCATGCCGCGAATAGCGCCCGTAGCAGCACTCGTCGAGTCACCCGGCACGGCCCTCAGGTCGGGCATGGCGTGGAAGGCGCGGTACAAGTAGCTGGAGCCGTCGACCAGCAAGAGGGTCGGTTTGGATGTTTCGAGGGTGTTTTCGCTCATCCCCCGATTGTGTACCGGCTTTACACCCGAAAAACCACCATGGCTTGGGGCCTGGCCTGCGGCAGGGTGATGTGGCAAAGCGACGCGCCTCTGAACCCTGGCGCAGGCCAGGCCCCAAGCCTCTCCCGCCGCGATCTCAATGCCATCGTGTGCAGACCCGCAAAGGGCTGACGGCGCTGCGCCTCAGAGGCGCTTCGCTTTGCCACATCGGCCCAGCGCAGCGGGTCATTTGGGTCTTTTCGCCCTCTACAATCCTTGTTTTGCCCACCCAAGCCAGCTCCCTCTGGCGCTTTGACCCTCTTCCCATGGCGGTATTCACCGAAGTCACCGAAACCCAGGCCAACGACCTGATGCAAGCCCTGAATTTGGGCCAGCTCACCGCATTGCGCGGCATCGAGGGCGGCATTGAAAACACCAATTACTTTGCCACCACCGATCAGGGTGAGTACGTGCTCACCCTGTTTGAGCGGCTAACGCAAGCACAGCTGCCTTTCTACCTTTACCTGATGAAGCACCTGGCGGGCCGTGGCATCCCGGTGCCCGACCCTGCAGCAAACCGTGACGGCGACATCCTGCACACCGTGAGCGGCAAACCTGCTGCCGTGGTCAACAAGCTCGCAGGCAAAAGCCAGCTGCAACCCCAGGCCATGCATTGCGCCGCCGTGGGCGACATGCTGGCGCGCATGCACTTGGCTGGCGCAGATTACAACCGCAGCCAGCCCAACCTGCGTGCCCTGCCCTGGTGGAACGACACGGTACCCGTGGTGCTGCCTTATTTGGACGAGGCCCAAGCGGCCCTGTTACGCAGCGAACTGGCCTACCAAAACCACATCGCCAACACCGCAGCCTATGCAGGGCTTCCCTGTGGCCCGGTGCATGCCGACCTGTTTCGCGACAACGTGATGTTTGATGGCGAGCATCTGACCGGCTTTTTTGATTTTTATTTCGCAGGGGTGGACACATGGCTGTTTGACCTGTCTGTGTGCCTGAACGACTGGTGCATCGACTTGCCCAGCGGCAGACACAACAGCGAACGCGCACAAGCCATGGTGCGCGCCTACAAGCAGGTGCGTCCTTTGAGCGCTGCAGAACGCGAATTGCTGCCTGCCCTTTTGCGCGCAGGGGCTTTGCGGTTCTGGATCTCCCGTTTGTGGGACTATCACTTACCCCGCGAAGCTTCTATGCTCAAGCCCCACGACCCTACTCACTTCGAGCGCGTTTTGCGTGGCCGCATTGACCACCCTGTATTGGCCTCGGCCATCATTTGACACCATGAACCTGCAAATCGTTCCCGCTCGCACAGGCCTGCATTGGGCCATCCAAGGTGTGCGCACGTTCTGGCGTCAACCGCTGGCCATGTCTGGGCTGTTCTTTTTGTTCATGGCCACGGTGTCGGTGGTCTCGATCATGCCTTTCATCGGCGCTGCCTTGGCCTTGATGGTGCTGCCCGCCCTGACACTGGGCATGATGGCCGCCACCCAGACAGCGGTGTCTGACAAATTCCCCATGCCCGGCGTGTTGTTTTCTGCGCTCAAAGCGGGACCACAGCGCAAAACCATGCTGCACCTCGGTGGCTGGTATGCCGCTCTGTTTTTGGGCGTGATGATCATTTCGATGCTCGCGGACGGTGGGACTTTTGCCAAAGTTTATTTTGGGGGTGCGGCCATCACGCCAGAAGTGGTCAACACCGAAGCATTCCAATTGGCCTTGTGGGTATCGATGGTCCTCTACATCCCCGTGTCCATGATGTTTTGGCACGCCCCGGCCTTGGTCTATTGGCATGGCTTGCCCGCGGGCAAGAGCCTGTTTTTCAGCCTGGTGGCTTGCTGGCGCAACCTGAAAGCCTTTTCGGTCTATCTGCTGGTCTGGATCGGCATATTCACGGGCGCAGGCATTGTGGCATTGCTTGTGGCCAGCCTTTTGGGCGACCCTCAACTGATGATGGCCATCCTCATACCCATGGCCTTGATGGTGACAGCGATGTTCTTCACATCCATGTTGTTCACCGTACAAGACTGTTTCAGCGTCAGCGAACCCGTCTGAACCGACACCGCAACGGTCCGAGCGGATCGGTTGCGGTCGGTGGGCATCAATGGTGGTGACCGTGCGCGCCGTGCGCATGGCGATGGGTGATTTCTTCGGCCGACGCCGCACGCACTTCCTGCACCGTCAAGGTCAAGGTCAGGTGCTGTCCAGCCCAAGGGTGGTTGCCGTCCAGAATGACCTGATCGCCCTTGATCTTGACCACGGTGAATACCTGCTCCTGACCATCGTCCGCGCGACCTCGCAGCTGACCACCCACCTTCACGCCGGGTGGAAAATCTTTTTTGGAGATGGTTTGCACCAGCGCCTCGTCACGCTCGCCAAAGGCATCCGCCGGGGCCAGCTTGAGCGTGGTGGTGAAGCCCACTTCCTGGCCTTCCAGCGCTTCCTCGATTTTGGGGAAAGTGTTGCCGTAGCCACCATGCAGGTAAGCGGTGGGCTCTTGCGTCTTGTCGAGCAACTGGCCCTGGGCATTCACCACTTTGTGGTGCATGGTGACGACGGTGTCTTGGGTGATTTTCATGGGGTTCTCGCTTCAATGAATCAAACAAGGGTCAATTTGGCCACACTCAGCGCCAGCCATTTGACGCCGTGGCGCGGAAAGTTGACCTGGGCGCGGGCATCGGTGCCTGTGCCCTCCACAGCCAAGACTTTGCCTTCGCCAAACTTGGTGTGGAACACCTGTTTGCCAGCGGTGATGCC
Source organism: uncultured Limnohabitans sp. (assembly GCA_964422575.1). Lineage (GTDB taxonomy): Bacteria > Pseudomonadota > Gammaproteobacteria > Burkholderiales > Burkholderiaceae_C > Limnohabitans_A. Next base: position 1,343 of record CAYRBW010000181.1, on the reverse strand, counting down.
GTGCTCGGGCGCGACTTTTTGCACTGGCACGGGCGGGCTTTTGTAGGTTTCGGTGCTCAGGCTGCTTTGGCCCCAAGCCGGGCGGACGTGACGGTTTTGCGCCGGGGTCAGGCCCCAGGGTGCGCCTGATCCACCCACAGAGCCGCCACCGAACCCGCCACCGCTGCCACCACCCATATTGGCAAAGCCTGCGCCTTTGGGCGTGATCCACTTCAGGCACTCTTCGGGCAACTCGTCCAAAAATCGGCTTTTCAGGTTGTAGCGGGTCTGGCCGTGCAACAGGCGGGTTTGCGAATGGCTCAAATACAAACGCTTGCGGGCACGGGTGACGGCCACGTACATCAGGCGGCGCTCTTCCTCCAGCCCATCAAAATCATTCATCGCGTTTTCGTGCGGAAACAAACCTTCTTCCAGACCAGTGATGAACACCGCGTCAAACTCCAGACCCTTGCTGGCGTGCACCGTCATCAGTTGGACCGCGTCTTCACCGGCTTGTGCCTGGTTGTCACCCGCCTCCAGCGAAGCGTGGGTCAAGAAAGCCGCCAGCGGGCTCATGATCACACCGTCTTCGCTGAACTCGTCGATCGTGCCCAAGTCTGATGCAGGCGCAACGCTCACACCCTGGCTGGCCGGGCTTTGTGACAAAGCGTGCGGCAGCGCCACCGCACTGCGGCCAAAGCCTTCTTGCGTGACAAAACTCTCGGCAGCGTTGACCAGTTCTTCCAAGTTTTCCACTCGGTCGGCACCTTCTTTTTCGGTGCGGTAGTGGTTGACCAGCCCGGTCTTGTCCAGCACCAAGTCGATGATTTCGCGCAGCGTCATGCCCTCGGTCTGCTCGCGCAGCACATCAACCATGGCCACAAAAGCCGCCAGATTGGCTCCGGCCTTGCCGGTGGTGGCACTCACTGCGTCGTGCAGCGAACAGCCTGCGGCACGCGCCGCGTCTTGCAATTGCTCGATGCTGCGCGCCCCAATGCCGCGCGGCGGAAAGTTGACCACCCGCAAAAAGCTGGTGTCGTCGTTGGGGTTCTCCATCAGGCGCAAATAGGCCAGCGCGTGCTTGATCTCAGCGCGCTCAAAAAAGCGCAAACCACCGTACACGCGGTACGGAAACCCGGCATTGAACAGCGCGGTTTCGAGCACCCGGCTTTGGGCGTTGCTGCGGTAGAGCAGCGCCACTTCTTTCCGCTCAAAACCATCTTGTTTGACCAAGTGACGCAGCTCTTCAATCAACCATTGCGCCTCGGAAAAGTCAGACGGCGACTCCACCACCCGCACCGGCTCGCCCGCACCCTGGTCGGTGCGCAGGGTTTTGCCCAAGCGGGTTTTGTTGTGGCTGATCA
>CAYRBW010000180.1:2045-4718 GCA_964422575.1 uncultured Limnohabitans sp. | reverse complement strand
GGTCACGTCTTTGCCATTTTTTTGGGACACCACCACGCCCAGGCCTTGCAGCTTTTTCAGGGCGTAATTCACCAAATGCGTGTCTTCGATGTTCATGATGAAACAAATATCGGCCAAGCGTTTGTCCCTTGCCCGGTGCGTCACATGGTGCAACACCAGCACATCGAGCGGCGTCAAATCCTTCAGGCCTGCGGCTGCCATGCAATGGATGATCCAACGGTGAAAGGCGTTGCCTGCCACGATCAGGCCGAACTCAAACTCGCTCATCTCGGCACTGTCGGGCGAGACCAAATGGGCCGAAGAGACGATCGGATTGGCATTGCCCGTGGAGCTTGAATTTTTGCGCGGCATAGAGATGGTTCAGACCATGAAGGGTTCAAAGTCTATGTCCGTTACCGACAATTTACCAACAATTTGTTGACATTAAGGGAAAATACCGATCACACCCGTACACCAACTTGCCTACAGTGAACACCAGCCAGATGCACCCGATGCACGCCCCCAGCGGGCACCTTTCTTGCACTGCCCGTTTGACCGTTCATTCCACTTTCACAGGAGTTTTCATGCAACGTCGCGCCCTTCACCTCAGCCTTCTGGCTGGCCTGCTTGCGGTTTCCGGCTTCGTGTCGGCCCAAACCAAATGGGACCTGCCTGCCGCTTATCCAGCCACCAATTTCCACTCGGTCAACATGACCCAGTTCGCGGCCGATGTGGACAAAGCCACAGCGGGCAAACTCAAAATCACGGTGCATGCCAATGCTTCGCTCTTCAAGGCGCCAGAAATCAAACGCGCTGTTCAAGGTGGTCAAGCCCAGTTGGGCGAGATCTTGCTGGTCAACTTCCAGAACGAATGGCAGCCCTTTGGTGCCGACGGTCTGCCATTTCTGGCCGACAGTTATGACGAATCCATGAAACTTTACAAAGCGCAAAAGCCGCTGCTGGAGAAAAAACTGGCCGAGCAAGGCATGATGCTTTTGTACTCGGTGGCCTGGCCCCCACAAGGCATTTACAGCAAAAAGCCGATCAACAGCGCGGCCGACCTCAAGGGCATCAAGTGGCGCGCTTACAGCCCCACCACCGCCAAGATCGCTGAACTGGTGGGCGCCCAACCCGTGACCGTGCAAGCCGCTGAATTCTCACAAGCCTTGGCCACGGGCGTGGTCGAGTCCACCATGACATCAGGTGCCACCGGCGTGGACAGCAAACTGTACGAACACCTCAAGTACTACTACGACGTGCAAGCCTGGTTGCCCAAAAACGCGGTGATTGCCAACAAAAAAGCTTTCGACGCGCTGGACAAACCCACGCAAGACGCTTTGCTCAAAGCCGCTGCCGATGCTGAAACCCGGGGTTGGACGGAGTCCCGCAAGGTCAACACCACCACCATGGAAACCCTCAAGGCCAACGGCATGACCATTTCAGCACCGTCGGCCCAGCTCAAGGCCGACATGAAAAAGGTGGGTGACACCATCATGAAAGAATGGCTGGAAAAATCCGGAGCCGAAGGCAAAGCCATTGTTGACGCATTCAAGCGCTGAGCCCATGCGCCGACTGCTCAATGCCGTGTATGGAAGTGCCGCCGCCCTGGCGGCACTTTGCATGTGCGGCCTTTTGTTCATGGTGCTGCTGTCCATCCTGAGTCGGCAGCTCCATTTCCATGTGCCCGGCACCGACGCCTATGCCGGTTACCTGATGGCCGGGGCTGGCTTTTTGGCACTGGCCCACACCCTCAAGCGTGGCGAGCACATCCGCGTCACCTTGGTGCTCGGGTTGTTCAAAGGCGGTGCACGCCGGGGCCTGGAGATTTTCAGTCTCGGTCTGGCCAGCTTGCTGGCTGGTTTGTTTGCCTTCTACAGTTGCCGCCTGGTGTGGCAATCCATCGAATTTCACGACATCTCCACAGGCAACGACGCCACGCCATTGTGGATTCCGCAGCTGGCCATGGCCACCGGCACACTGATTTTTGCGCTGGCTTTTGTCGATGAACTGGTGCTCGAAATTCTCGGTCAACGCACCTCCCAAGAAAGCGGCGAGATGCTACGCAACGAATGAGCAGCCATGAATGATTTGATGATCACGGGACTGCTGGTCCTGACCTTGTTTCTGATTCTGGGCAGTGGCGTGTGGATTGGCCTCACGCTCTCAGGTGTGGCCTGGATCGGCATGCAGATGTTCTCTGCCCGCCCCGCAGGTGACGCCATGGCGGTGACCATCTGGGGCTCGGCCTCAAGCTGGACGCTCACCGCCCTGCCACTGTTCATCTGGATGGGCGAAATTTTGTTTCGCACCCGACTGAGCCAAGACATGTTCAAGGGCTTGGCCCCTTGGATGCAAGCACTGCCAGGTCGTTTGCTGCACACCAACGTGGTGGGTTGCGCCATCTTTGCGGCCGTGTCCGGGTCGAGCGCAGCCACCTGCGCCACGATTGGCAAGATGACCTTGCCCGAACTGCAAAAACGCGGCTACCCCGAAGACATGGTCATTGGCACGCTGTCCGGTTCGGGCACCTTGGGGCTGTTGATTCCACCGTCGATCATCATGATCGTGTACGGCGTGGCGGCCGATGTGTCGATTGCCCAGCTCTTCATCGCGGGGGTCTTGCCGGGCTTGTTGTTGGCGGGGCTGTTTTCGGGCTACATCATTTATTGGTCACTGCGCCACCCCGACCAAATC
>CAYRBW010000180.1:0-2035 GCA_964422575.1 uncultured Limnohabitans sp. | reverse complement strand
GGCTTCATGCAAAAGCTGCAGGCGTCCAGCAGCCTGATTCCGGTGGTCTTGCTGATTGCGGCCGTTTTGGGTTCGATCTACACCGGCTTTGCCACCGCCACCGAAGCCGCCGCTGTGGGTGTGATGGGTGCTTTGGTGCTGTCGGCCTTGCAGGGCTCCATGAGCTGGGCTGTGTTCAAAGACGCTTTGATGGGGGCCACACGCTTATACTGCATGATCGCGCTGATTTTGGCTGGAGCCGCCTTCTTGACCTTGTCCATGGGTTACATCGGCCTGCCCCGCCACTTGGCCGAATGGATCGGTGGCTTGGGGCTCAGCCCGCTGGCCTTGATCATGGCCTTGATGGTGTTTTTCATCATTTTGGGGTGCTTTCTCGACGGCATTTCGATGGTGGTGCTGACCATGGGCGTGTTGATGCCCACGGTGCAAAAAGCGGGCATCGACCCGATCTGGTTTGGCATCTTCATTGTGTTTGTGGTCGAAATGGCGCAAATCACGCCACCGGTGGGCTTCAACCTGTTTGTGCTGCAAGGCATGACAGGCAAACAGCTGCCCTACATCGCCCGTGTGTCCATGCCCATGTTCTTCCTGATGGTCGGCGCGGTGCTGCTGATTTATTTTGTGCCCGGCATCGTGACCTGGCTGCCCACTCAGATGAAACTTTGACGGCAAGCACCAATTCATCCCCTATGATTCAACCCGTCCCCAAAGGACGGGTTGTTCATTTGGGGTGATAAGGATTGTTGTGTTTAAAAATGTGATGGTTTACCGCATCGGCGAGGGCTTTGCGCCGACATTGGCCGATGTGCAAGCGGCGCTAGAGCCGGTGCAATTTGTGGAGTGTGGTGCCAGCCAGGAAAAGTCCATCGGCTGGATTCCCCCACGGGGAGAAGCCCATGGGCCGCTGGTCGAATCGGTCTCGGGTCAATGGATCCTGAAACTGATGATCGAGTCCAAGGCCGTTCCCGGCAACGTGGTGCGCCGCAAGGTGGACGAACGCATTGCCGAAATCGAAGCGGCCACGGGCCGCAAACCTGGCAAAAAAGAAAAGCGCGACCTGATGGACGACGCTCTGTTGTCGCTGTTGCCGCAGGCCTTTGCGCGCCAGTCCACAGTGCTGGTGTGGATGGACCTGGAAAACCGCCGCCTGGTGCTCAACGCGGGCAGCCAAGGCAAGGCCGACGAGGTCATGTCGGCACTGATGAACGTGATGGGCGGCTTGTCGGTGTCCTTGATCCAGACCGTGACCTCGCCGCAAGCGGCCATGACGCAATGGCTGCTGGCCCCCACACCCGACGAATGGCCCGCCGACCTGACCGTGGAGCGCGAAACCGTGCTCAAGTCCACCGGCGAAGACGCGGCCAGCGTGCGCTTTACCCGCCACCACCTGGCCAACGACGACGTGCGCAAACATGTGTTGGAAGGCAAACTGCCCACCCAACTGGCGCTCAGCTGGGACGGCCGCGTGGCCTTTGTGTTGACCGAGACTTTGCAGCTGAAAAAAGTGCAGTACCTTGATGGCGTGATGGACGCGTCGGGCACCGACAAAACCGAAGACCGCTTTGACGCCGACGTGGCCTTGTCCACCGGCTTGCTGGGGCCGCTGATCGACAGCCTGATTGAAGCCCTGGGTGGCGAAATGGAACTGGGCGCGGCAGCGGCTGACCAAGACCCACCGTTTTAATCGTCGGTAAACCCCTAGTGAAAGGACCCACGCCATGCTCACGGTGATCGCGATTTGCCTGGGTGCTTGTGTGGGTGCGCTGTCGCGCTGGCAGCTGGGCCTGTGGCTCAACCCCAGCACCACCAGCGCTGGCCTGCTGCCCTGGGGTACGCTGGCGGCCAACTTGATCGGTGGCTATTTGGTGGGCGTGTGTGTGGGCGTGTTCCAGCAACTGCCCGAGCTTGACCCGGTTTGGCGCTTGGCTTTGGTCACCGGTTTTCTGGGGGCACTCACCACGTTTTCCAGCTTTTCAGCCGAGGTCGTGGCCATGCTGCAGCAAGGCCGCTTTGCCCTGGCGGCAGGCACGGCCAG
>CAYRBW010000179.1:0-4733 GCA_964422575.1 uncultured Limnohabitans sp. | reverse complement strand
GGCCAGTCACGCCTTGCAGCAGATCGAGGCTCATCGCAAAGATGGCCAGGATCATCATGCGGTTGACCATGTCAATGTAGAAGTTGCTGCCTACAAAGGGAAAGGCCAGCAAGGCCAGAAGGCCCAGCAGCACGAACTGCACGCTGCGCGGCAGATTTTCGAGGTGGGTTTGGGGGGTGCTCATGGGCTTGTTGTCATCATTGTTTGAAAAGGCCTTCGGGCTTGTACAAAAGCACCGCAGCCATGAGCACGTAAACCAGCATGCCTGCCACTTGAGGAAGCAGGACTTTGCCAAAGGTGTCGACCAGACCGACCAACAAGGCGGCAATCAGGGCGCCACGCACCGAGCCAATGCCGCCAATGACCACCACCACAAAACACATGATCAGCACCTGACCACCCATATTGGGGTAAACGCTGGAAATGGGTGCGGCAATCATGCCGGCAATCGAGGCCAGGCCCACACCCAGAGCAAACACCACGGCATGAATCAGGCTGATGTTCACGCCCAGCGCTTCGGTCATCTCGTGGTTGAAAGCCCCGGCTCGGATCTTCATGCCCAGCCGGGTTTTGGAAATCAGCCAATACAGACCCAGTGCCAAGACCAGACACACGCCCGACATGAACAGGCGGTACACCGGGTAGGACAGCGTATCGGTCAGGGCCATGGAGGCCGATAGGGCTTCGGGGATTTGAACACCGTGCACGTCGTCGCCCCAGAGCATGGAGCGCATTTCTTCAAACACGTAGATCAGGCCAAAGGTCAGCAGCACCTGATCAAGGTGGTCACGCTGATAAAAGTGCCTGAACAACAGTTTTTCGAGCAGCAGACCAAAGGCCACCGACAGGGCTGTGCCCACGATGATGGCCAGGGTGAAACTGCCCAGCAGCCCCGCCAGCGACCAGGCCAGATAAGCCCCCAGCATGTAGAAGCTGCCGTGCGCCAGATTGACGACGCCCATGATGCCGAAGATCAGCGTGAGGCCAGCGGCCAGCATGAACAGCAGCAGCCCGTACTGGACGCTGTTGAGCAGCTGAATCAAGAAGTTAATGAAGTCCATCGGTGAGGTACCCATCCAGGTCAAACGAAAAGCCAAAAGCAAACGGTCTTTGAGTCGGGTTGTCCAAAACGCCGCAGCTAGTTTAACGGGAGGCTCAGTGGCGCCTGTCACCCGTGCACGCCTGTGCCCAAGTCTTGTTGCCGATGCCCATGTGCATGGGCGGCAAAGTGGCAATGAAGTTTGAATTTCAGTGACTCAGGTCCAGATAAACCCGACCCTCTTCCACCTTGACAGGCCAGGATTTGGCCGGTTCGGTGGCCGGGCCGCAGCTCACGGAGCCATCACGCAAATCGAACATGGCCTGGTGGAAGGGACATTCCACGTTGTGGCCTTCGACAAAACCATCGCACAGTTTGGCGTTGCCATGGCTGCACAGGTTGTTGATGGCGTAAACACCGTCTTCGAGTTTGAAGACCGCAATGTCCTGGCCTTCGGGGGTCACAGCGATGCCTGCGCCTTCAAACAAATCGGCCTCGGCGGCCACGTCAATCCAGTTGCTCATAGAGGGGCTCTTGATCAGATGGGGTAAATGATGGAGTTGGGAATCATTTCGCTGTCGTACACGCAAATGCGCTCAGCGAATTTCAGACCTTCGGGGGTTTGCACGAGGGTGTCGATGTAGCGGCCCACGTTGAACACGGTGCTTTCTTTGTCGAGTTTGGTGCGAAACACTGCGTAATTGGCTTCGGCGTGGATGCGTCCGTCTTCGACCTTGCGCACCATGGGCGCGCCCACAACATGCCGTTGGTAATACGGGTCGTGGTAAATGGTTTCGGAGATGCCGTACACGCGGTCTTTGAGCATACCCTTGCTGGTCAAGAACAAGGTGGCCAATGGAAAACCGCGTTCAAAGTTTTCACGGGGCTGCAGTTTGTAGACGCATTGCTCGGTGAAAAACTCGGGCCACAGGTCCCATTGGCCGTTGTCGACCGCGCTGGCGTAGTCGGCATACAGTTGTTGGATGTCGAACCAGGTTTGCATGTCTGTCAATGTCTTGGTCATCATCAAGCCTCCATCACTTTGCGCCAGTATTCGTACATGCCCCGAATGAGGGTTTCGGTGACCATGTGGTCGGTCTCGGCCACATCACGACCGCCCAACTCCACCAACATGCGGTGCTCGGGTTTGGTCTCGAAGGCCTGCTGGGAGAACTCGATCACTTCGCCGTCGTCTGCTGACACGAAGCCCGCTGGCCCAAACAGGTTGGCCTGACGCAGACGCCGTTCGGTCATCTCGGGTGTGTCATCTTCAAAGCCGAAATGCGTCCAGACAAAGTCGAACGCGCCATGCCCATCGGGCTGGATGTGACGGGTGGAGACGCTGTTGACCTGCTGCTGGAAGATCACGCTGGGGAACAGCGTCATCATCACCGCCGTCGGCATCTGTTCGCCCAGTTGCCACCAGGGCTCCGGCACGATGTCCAGAAAGCTCGGGTCGTTGAGCTGCATGCTTTCTTTGAAGCTGCTGACCTGGGTGACCTGGGCTTTGTCGCCAGAGGCCTGGCCGCCGGTGCCGCGTGTGGAGATCATGGCGGCGTGGCGGTGGTGCTCGTCCATGCGCAACTCGGACTTGTTGTCGGCGCGCCAAAGGCCGAAGGTCACAAACCAGGTGTGCAACAGGCCCGGGTGGTAGGGGTCCTTGATGTTCTCCATCATCAGCTTCCAGTTGCCCGGTATGCGCTGGCGGTTGTAGCCCAGGATCGTGAGCTTGCGGCCGTTGAACAGGCGGTCGAAGTAGCGCAGGATGGTGGGGCCCATGTAGTCTTCGAGCGACTCCACATCGTGGTCAAACGAGGCGAACACCACGCCGCTGCGGGTGGCGACTTTGAGTGACTTCAGGCCATGGTCTTTGGGGTCGAAGTCAGCCGGCATGCCGCCGTTGACCTTGCCGTCCTGGCGCACACCACGCCGGAAGGGCACACCTTGCAGTTTGCCGTCCAGGGCGTAGCTCCACTGGTGGTAAGGGCAGACCAGTTCTTTTTTGTTGCCGTGCCGCTCTCGGCAAAAGGCCATGCCACGGTGCGCGCAGACGTTCTCGACCACATGGATTTGACCGTCCTGGCTGCGCGTCATGATCACCGAGCGCTCGCCGATCACGGTGCGCTTGAAGTCGCCCGGATTCGGGATCTCGGCGTCCAGGCCCACATAGCTCCAGTGGTCCTTGTAGAAAAAGCGCTCCAGCTCTTTTTTGTGGCTGTCCTGGTTGGTGTAGACGGCAAAGGGGACGCGGTTGGTGCCGGGCGTCTCCCAGTGAATCGGGTGTTCCTGCATGAGGGCTCCTGATCATTACTTGACGAGCATCATGCGCAGAATTGATTATTAAGTAAATCGGATTTTTAATATAATTAAAATTTGAAAATCAAATAAATAGGGTGTGACATCGCATGGACATCACCAAACTGGATTTGAACTTGTTGGCGGTGTTCCACCACCTCTTGATCCACAAGCGGGTGTCGGTCATCGCCCCGCTCTTGGGCATGAGCCAGCCTGCAGTCAGCAGCGCGCTGGGGCGCTTGCGGGCTCATTTGGGCGATGAACTTTTTTTGCGCACACAGGGCGGCATGACGCCCACGCCCTATGCCTTGCAGCTGGCCGAACCGGTGGCGATGGCTTTGGATGGTTTGCAGCAGGCCCTGAATGTGAGGGCCGCTTTTGACCCCTTGACCAGCACGCGCAGCTTCACCCTGGCGATGACCGATGTGGGGGAGATGTATTTCTTGCCCGTGCTGGTGGATGCCCTGACGCGTGCCGCGCCCGGCGTGACCTTGCAGGTGGTGAGCGTGACGCAGGCTTCTCTCAAAGAAGACATGGCCACGGGCCGCATTGATCTGGCCATGGGCTTGTTGCCGCAGTTGCAGGCCGGTTTTTTTCAGCAGGCCTTGTTCCGACAAAAATACATTTGCCTCATGCGCCAGGGTCACCCCCTGGCCACTGGCAACAAGTTGACCTTGAGCAGCTTCACACAGGCCGAGCATGTGCGCATCGTGGCTGCCGGAACGGGGCATGGCCGGGTCGATGTGGCCTTGGAAAATCAGAAATTACGCCGACGGTTTCGCCTGACGGTGCCGCACTATGTGGCGCTGGGTGATGTGCTCAGCCACTCGGACCTGATGGCCACCGTGCCCGAGCGCTTTGCCGACCGGACCCTGGAGCCGTTTGGCCTCATCAAGCGCGATTTGCCCATCCCGGTGGCTGAGAGTGCGATCCACCAGTTTTGGCACAGCCGCTTGCACCGCGATCCGGGCCACCAGTGGCTGCGGCAGTTCAGCTGGGGGCTGTTTGGCGACGGCCAAACGCCAGACGAAGAAAAACCCATTTGACGGGTGGCCCGCCTGGTGGCGGGTCACGATCAAATGGGTTGGCTGGGGTTCAAAGCCCGCAAGTGCTCGGGGCTGAACTGGTGGGCGCTTGTGGCGTTACATGCGGCAGCCTGCGCCCGAGTCGGCCAAGGCCTTGGCGGCAACACCGATCACCTTGTTCTCTTTGTTGGAGACTTCGCGCAAGTAGATGTCTTGTACCGGGTTGTGTGACTTGCTCATGGTCCACTTACCACGGGGGCTGTCGATCACAGCCACTTCCATGGCCTTGATCATGGCGGCCTTTTTGCTCACATCACCTTGTACCGCGTTGGCCCCGTGTACCAGCAGCAAGCCGGTGTCGTAGCCTTGTACGG
>CAYRBW010000178.1:0-4802 GCA_964422575.1 uncultured Limnohabitans sp. | reverse complement strand
GATCGACGGGGTGGTGCGCGCGCCTTCTGCGTTTTCGATCACCTTGGTCGTGTTGCCTTCCATGATGGCCACGCACGAATTGGTGGTGCCCAAGTCAATACCGATGATTCTTCCCATTTGGATACTCCGAAATTAAGTAAAAGTGCAGATGTTCTGCAGATAGGGCGGGTGGGATGCATTTCAAGTCCCCTTGCGCCAAAAAGGTTTTTGATTATTTGGGTGCGGTGACCGTCACCAAGGCAGGCCGCAGCACGCGGTCCGCAATGGAATAGCCTTTTTGCAGCACACTGACCACAGTGTTGGGTTCTTGCTCCGCAGGTACCACGCTGATGGCTTGGTGGTGGTGGGGATCGAATTTGGTGCCACCCGGCGGGGCAATTTCGAGCACTTTGTTGCGCTCCAGCGCACTTTTGAGCTGGCGCAGCGTGGCTTCTGAGCCTTCGCGGATTTGTTCAATCGTCACGTTGGGTATGGCCAGACCGGCTTCCAGACTGTCCAGCACGGGCAGCAAGCTGTCGGCAAAACCTTCGACGGCGAACTTGCGGGCTTTGACGATTTCGTCATCGGCGCGTCGGCGAGCATTTTGTACATCGGCTTGCGCACGCAGGTACTGGTCGGCCAGATCGGCGTTTTGTGCCCTCAAGTTGACCAGTTCGGCTTGGGCATCGGCCAAGGGGTCTGATGGTGTCATGGCTGCGGCTGCAGCCAATTCTTCGTCGCTGATGGGTTTGTTGTTGGGGTTTTGTGTAGCTTCTGACATGAACGATGTCCGCAAAAAATGAATACCCTGATCAAATAAGGGCGATGAGGCAGTCTTCAAGGGGGGGGCTGGTATCGGCATGCAAGCATGTTTTCAGTTCAGACAGCCGCACTGAGTGTAGTGACTCACCTCGTCATGAAAAAGCCCGCCTGATGGCGGGCTTCATCGGTGGTACGCACCGCAGTGATCAGTCCACTGACAGCAGTTCGACGTCGAATTTGAGCGTGGCGTTGGGGGGGATCACACCGCCCGCACCGCGTGCACCATAGCCCAACTCGGCTGGGATAATCAGAGTGCGCTGACCGCCGACTTTCATGCCTGCCACGCCTTCGTCCCAACCCTTGATCACCATGCCGGCTCCCAAACCGAACACGAAGGGGTCGCGGCGGTCACGGCTCGAATCGAATTTGGCCCCTTGTTGACCGTCTTTGTAAAGCCAACCGGTGTAGTGCACGGTGACATCTTGGCCAGCGGTGGCTTGCGCGCCTTCGCCTACGACGGTGTCTTTGTATTGCAGGCCAGAGGGGGTGGTGTTCATGGGAGGCTTTCTGTAAGAAATGAACCGAATGGGCCACAACGGCACTTCGGCAGGTCTAAGACCCAAAATTATGCCAGCAGCACTTGGTTCATGGCTCGTTCACGTGGTGTGCCATTTGAAGCTCAGTTCAAAAGGCTGCGTTGAGCCAAGTCACGCATGAGGGCACTGACTCCGTAAGTCCAGGGGGGTGCCACATCCGATGTGGTGACACGGTTGACCAAAGTGCCTAATGCAGGCGTTGAGACGCTCACCACATCGCCCACCACGTGCGTGAAGCCTTGGCCTGGACCGTGGCGGTCCTGAGTCGGGGCGAACATGGTGCCTAAAAACAGCACCATCCCGTCGGGGTACTGGTGGTACGGCCCCATGGCTTGCGCCACCAGGTTCAGCGGGTCGCGGCTGATTTGGCTGAGTGAGCTGCTGCCTTGCATCACGAAACCTTCAGGGCCATGAACCTGCAGGCTCAAGTCACATTGACGCACATCGTCGATGTTGAAGTGTTCGTCAAACAGGCGGATAAAAGGACCGATGGCGCAACTGGCGTTGTTGTCTTTGGCTTTGCCCAGTAACAAGGCGCTGCGGCCTTCAAAGTCGCGCAGGTTCACGTCGTTGCCCAAGGTGGCACCCACCACTTCGCCGCGTGAATTGACAGCCAGCACGATTTCGGGTTCGGGGTTGTTCCACTGGCTGCCTGGGTGAATCCCCACCATGGCACCCGGCCCCACGGCGCTCATGGGCTGCGCTTTGGTGAAGATTTCGGCATCGGGTCCAATGCCGACTTCCAAATATTGCGACCACATGCCCTGGGCCAACAGCAGGTCTTTGAGTTGAGCGGCCTCGGGCGAACCAGGTTTCACGCTGCGCAGATTGTCGCCAATGACCGCAACCACCGCTTGGCGTACCGCTTCGGCCCGACTGGCATCTCCCCGGGCCTGTTCTTCGATCACGCGCTCGAGCATGCTGGCCACAAAGGTGACGCCTGCGGCCTTGACGGCTTGCAGGTCACACGGGGCCATGAACCAAGGCAAATGCGGTTGACGCCCCTGTTCGTCGCTGTTAGCCAAAACTTGGGAGGTTTCAGCCAATCGGGTCGCCTGGCCAGAAGCGATGAATTGCCGAACTTGGAGTGCAGCTTGGTTTTGCTCTAGCAAATCGCTGCAGGTGGGGGCTAACCCAGACAGATCGAGCACGTCCGAGGGGGTCACGGCCACCAAGACTGGACCGGTGCCCGGTTGCCAAATGCGGCCAATGAGCAAAACGGGGTCACTGGAAGTGGGCAAGGTGGTATTCATGGACGTCTTTGTAATGGATCGGCGGCAAATATCTTGCCAGATGGCGCAGGTGCTCACTGTCACGGACATTCGGGCCCGAGTTCGGCAGGTCTGTTGCAAACGCTTGCACTCTTGTGCGCTGCAGTACGGTCAAGCAGCTGCATTCGTCTTAGAGTGCATGACATGTATTGAATTGAAAGGATTTTCCAGATGAAAACACACACGACCTTCAAAGCATGGGGTTCGGCAAGCTGTGCAGTCGCCCTGTTGTTGACAGGATGCGCAACGACGACACCGGAGCAAAAGGGCGCGGGCACCGGTGCACTGATTGGCGCGGTTGCTGGACAAATTTTGGGGCGTGACACACAAGCCACGGTCATTGGGGCGGGTTTGGGGGCCTTGGGTGGTTACGTGTGGTCCAAGAACATGGAAGACAAAAAGCGCGCCATGGAGGCCGCTACGGCGGGCACGGGCACGGTGGTCACGCAAACCCCAGACAACCAGCTCAAGTTGACCATTCCGAACGACATATCTTTTGACTCGGGGCGCTATGACATCAAATCGAACCTGCGGCCCATCCTTGATCAATTCGCTCAAGGCTTGTCACAGCAACCCAGTACAGAGGTGCGCATCATCGGCCACACGGACAATGTGGGCAGCGATGCCTTGAACAACGCTTTGTCTGTGAATCGAGCCCAGAGTGCGCGCGATTACCTGGTGGCACGGGGTGTGAATGCCAGCCGTATGACCATCGATGGACGGGGCGAGCGTGAGCCGATGGCCGATAACAACACCGAATCTGGCCGTGCGCGCAACCGCCGGATTGACATTTTTCTGGCGGAGCGGGGTCAGAGGTAAATTTTTTGCAACAGCGTCAGCAGTGTTTTACGCTGAGCGGGGGTGAGCTTGGCGGTTTTTTCGTTTTCCAGATCGCTGGCCGTTTGCTCGGCTTGCACCATCAAGGCCTGACCTTTGGCCGTGGCGTGCAGTCCGACTGCACGGCCGTCGTGCGGGTGGGGTTTGCGTTCGATCAAACCCCGTGATTCCAGTGACTGAATCAGACCCACCAGGTTGGGGGGCAGCAGGTTGAGCGTGGCGCAAAGCTGGCGCGAGGTCACGCCAGGGTTGTGCTGAATGGTGGACATGACTGAAAAATCCACAGGTTTAAGGCCATAGGGGGCCAGTCGTTCCAAAAACAACTCGATGATGCTCAGCGCTGCCCGTCGAGCGTTGTAGCCCATCAGGGTTTGCAGATAGGCGGTGTCCACTTGATCGACCGCTGGGCCCGTAGTGCAGGGCTTTTTGGCAGAGGCCGTGCGCGGTGCTTTGTCCTTCGGCTCTTGGATCACATGGGCACCCGCTTTGGATGCGCTTGCATCCAGTTCGATGGGCTTGGGCAGTCTGGGCATGGCGCGTGATTATGCCGTTGGCGCGGTGCATTGCTGCACGATGATAAAAGTGCGCATCTGGAACTCGGGCAACACCCAGCTGCGCAGGGCTTTGGCCGGGGCATGCCAGCGGACCTGGGCGTTAGGGGTGTCGGCATCGACGCCGGCTTCGATGCGCAACCACGCCCAGTCCATCAGCACCAAGGCGACGGTGCGCAGGTAGTCGTCAGCCACGCGGAAGGCCAGTGCTGGGTCTTGGGGGGCAGCATTCACAATCTGCTGGGTGACGGCGCGCAGGGTTTGGATGCGCGCTTGCGCGGCGGTACTGGTTTTGGCCTCTTTGGGTAAATCTGAGGCGATGGTGTCGAGCAAGGCATTCATGCTCTGGCCACCATCGGGCAATACTTTGCGCACCAAAAGGTCGATGGCCTGGATTTCGTTGGTGCCTTCGTAAATCATGGCGACACGGGCATCGCGCACGATTTGCTCAATGCCCCATTCGCGCACATAACCGTGGCCACCAAACACCTGCAGGCAGTCACTGCCGCCATGGAAAGCCTGGTGCGTGAACACCGATTTCATGACCGGGGTGACCAGCGCACACCAGCGTTGGGCGACGGCTTGGGTGTTGGCATCGGTGCTGTGTTTGATCCGATCAAGTTCGAGCGCGGTGCGGTAAGCCAGCACGCGTCCGGCATCGACCCAGGCGCGTTGCGTGTCCAGAATGCGGCGCATGGCGGGGTGCTCGCCAATCAGGTCAGCTTCTCCGGTGCTTTTGCCTTTGCCCGGCGCACGCATCTGGCGGCGCTCTTGGGCATAGGCATCGGCTTTTTGCCAGGCAGCGT
>CAYRBW010000177.1:0-4817 GCA_964422575.1 uncultured Limnohabitans sp. | reverse complement strand
CCTCACACATCCGGGTACGGCGCAACATGGCCTTGGACGCCCGAAAAACCGCTTTGGCCTTCAAAACCGATGCGGCCGAACGACCTCAAGCGTTTTGGCAAGACGGGGGCAACGACGCTGGTTTCATTTTGCAGCCCGGTTGTTGCTTGGTCGAGGCACTGACCGCGGCCACCCAACCCGATGCCACGGGTAAGCTTTACGACTTTTCTTGTTACCGGGCAACCGAATACGTGATTTTGCTGGGCATCGCGCAAGAACTCAAAACCGAAAACCCCGAACTGCTGGCCCAGTTGCAAAGACTCAATGAAGTGCACGCGGTGCGATCGGGTCAATTCCACGAGGTCTACCTGGTCGAGTACGGCAGCATGGAAGCGCCCTTGCCTGGCCGTTTTTATGTGCCGGGTGACCGCTTGTGGTTTCGCAACCCCGACGAGCGCTCTTCCGACGTCACCGGCTACGAAGGCTCCTGGGTCCTCTACATGGGTGGCGGCTTGTTCAGCAATTTCTGGAAGCGCGACACGCCCTACACGCTCGAATCCAAAGCCATCGAAATTTTCCACTGGAAAGACGGTGCCTACACCGACACCCAAGGTGAGCTGCAGATGGACGAGTCGGTCGTGGAGGCACACGTGGCGCTAACCGAAGCCAACCCTTCAGCACGCACCCAGGTTTTGGAGCGCATGCTGCGCATGCGTGACCCCAAGGGTGTTTATGCCGAAGGCGGTTGCATCGACACCACCCGCGAGTACCCCAAAAGCGTGAGCCGCCAGCACTGCGAGTTGGTGCTGCCGCGCATCTGAGCCCCGGAGGGCATCAGCCTGTTGAATCGCTCAAGGTGTCGGGCGGCAGGCGATCGATTTCACCCAACAACTGCGCCAGCGCACGGCCGCAGGCATCCAGCAAAGCCTGTCCTTTGGTCACCGTGGCAGCAGCAGCATTGCCCGCTGCACCGTGACGGTTGTAGTCCTGCATTTGCCAGCCCAGCTTGGCGCTTTTGCCATTGCCCAAGATGGCAAATTGCTCGGCGCGGTCTTGCGAGATGGATCGGAAATTTTGCGCCTTGTCCATGCGCACAGTACCTGGCCGCAGCGCCAGCATCATCGATGTTTCGGTGTCCCCCGCATGCACACCGAATCGGTGTTCTTCGGCGCTGAACAGCGCGTTCACATCACCGCCTTGCACATCGGTCAGCGGCAAGTTGAACCAGCTCACGCTGTAGACCAATAGACCCAAACGAGCGCGCAGGTCACGCGCCACGATGTCCATCACGCTCACTTGTCCGCCGTGGGCATTGAGCAACACCAGTTTTTTAACCCCACTGGCTGCGACCGACTCACCAATGTCGGTCCACAAACGGATCACGGTTTCGGCTTTGAGCGTGAGTGTGCCTGCGAAGCGGGCGTGTTCGGGGCTCAAGCCCACGGTCTGGGTTGGCAAAAACAAAACCGGCACAGTAGGCTGCAAATGGGGCAAGCAAGAAGCCACCACGCCATTCACCAGATCGGTGTCCACAGACAAGGGCAAATGCGGGCCATGCTGCTCGGTCGCGGCCACTGGCAGCACAGCGATGGTGCGGGTCAGGTCCAACCCGGCAAAGTCGGTGGTGCTCAGATCGGCCCAGAAGCGGACAGGTGTGTTCATGGGTGCATCTTAATTGACTGTCACGCCAGGCCAACGCAGCAAAGAGCGTGTCACCCCCACCGCTTTGCTGTCAGGGCAACAGCCCCCAAGCGCGGGGCAGGTGTAAAGTGCCAGCTGTTATTACCGCTTCATGAAAACCGTTGCCCCGCATGCTGAACCTGCTCCTTCGCTTTGCACTGACCACCTTGCTGCTGACGCTGGGCATCACCAGCCACGCCCAAACACCCGGCAGCACCGTCAAAACCGATCAAGTTGTGGCCGAATTGATGGCCCACGCACCCCAAGGCGTGCAGCCGGGCCAGACCTTCTGGCTGGGCTTGCAGATCACGCACCAGCCGCACTGGCACACCTATTGGCAAAACCCCGGCGACTCGGGCCTGGCCACACAACTGCAGTGGACCTTGCCCGCTGGACTGAGTGCTGGCGACATCGCCTGGCCTTTGCCCAAAAAAATCCCAATCGGCACCTTGGCCAATTACGGCTACGAAGGCACGGTGCTGCTGAGCGTGCCGGTGACTGTTGCTCAGGACTTCAAGCCGCCAGTGGTCGGCCCCCTCAAAATCGCACTGCGCGCCGACTGGCTGGTGTGCAGACAAGAGTGCATTCCGCAAGAAGGCCAATTCAGCCTGAACCTGCCTGCGCAAAGTGCCACAGCGCTTTATGGCACAACGTTTGATGCCGCGCGCCAACAAACCCCAAAAAAACTGGCCCTACTCAAACAAGGCGGCACCTGGATCACCGGGGGGCAAAGCCGCTTAAGCAATGACGGCCAACAACTGCAACTGCGCGTGCATGGCTTGCCCGTGAAGTGGCGCGGCCAAACCCTGAGCGCCTTTCCGGTCACTGCGGGCGTGGTCGAAAACGCTGCGCCTCAGGGCCAAGGCTGGACCCAAAACTGGCAAGGGGCCGTCTGGAACGCCAGCATCCCTGTGTCTGAAGAGCGCAGCAACAGCCCCTCCACATTGCGTTGGGTGATCGCTGTCGGTGCCGAGTCGGCCCCCCAAGCACCCGCCTTCGAAATCGAAACACCCATCCATGGCATTTGGCCCACACTGAGCCAAGCAGCGCCCGCAGGCGTATCACCCGAGCTGGCCAAAGCGTTGGCCCAAAACGCGGCCAACGTGCCCGCCGCAACCCAGCCTCCCCCCCCTGTGCTCAGGGTCTTACTGGCTGTGTTGGGCGCATTTTTGGGTGGTCTTTTGCTCAACCTCATGCCTTGTGTCTTTCCGGTGCTGGCCATCAAGGTGCTGGGGTTTGCGCAACCGGGCCAAGACCGTGAACACCTTGCGGCAGGCATGGCCTACACCGTGGGCGTGGTGCTGTCATTTTTGCTGCTGGGCGGCATGATGCTGGGCCTGCGGGCCGCAGGCGAACAATTGGGCTGGGGCTTTCAATTGCAATCGCCCCCCGTGGTGGCTGGCCTGGCCCTGCTGTTCACCCTCTTGGGGTTGAATCTGGCCGGTGTTTTTGAGTTTGGCATGCTGGTGCCCAGCCGCTTGGCCGCTTGGCAAAGCAGCCACCCGACCGTGAACGCCGCTTTGTCGGGTGTGCTGGCTGTTGCGGTGGCATCGCCCTGCACTGCACCGTTCATGGGGGCATCGCTGGGCTTGGCCATTGCGCTGCCGGTATGGCAAGCGCTCATGGTGTTTGTGGCCATGGGCCTGGGCATGGCCTTGCCCTATCTGACGGTCAGCTTGTGGCCCGGCGTGGCCCAAGCCTTGCCACGCCCAGGCGCATGGATGGTGGTGTTCCGCCAAGCCATGGCCTTTCCCATGTTTGCCACCGTGGTTTGGCTGGTCTGGGTGCTTGGCCAACAAACCGGCATCGACGGCGCTTCGGCCTTGTTGACCCTGCTGCTGGGTGTGGCAGCTCTGGCCTGGGCACTGAGTCTGTCGGGGCGAACCCGCTGGGCACTGGCCAGCCTGAGCCTGGCCTTGCTGGTCGGGCTGGGCAGCAGTGCACTGCCCACGGCTTTGCGCGAAGCCCCCACAGAAGCCAACGGCACAAGCCCCACTGCCACAACGGTGCCCGGACAACGCTGGCAAACCTGGAGCGAAGCTGCTTTGCAAAGCCACTTGAGCGCCGGTCGCCCGGTGTTTGTGGACTTCACCGCCGCCTGGTGCGTGACCTGCCAATACAACAAGAAAACCACACTGGCCAATGCGCAGCTGCTGGCCGACATGGACGCCCACCAGGTGGTGCTGATGCGCGCCGACTGGACGCGCCGCGACCCGGCCATCACGCAGGCGCTCACCGCGCTGGGTCGCAGTGGTGTGCCGGTTTACGCGCTGTATGCAGCTGGCCAGCCCCCGGTGCTGTTGTCCGAGTTGCCCAGCGTGGCCGAGGTGCAGGAGGCTTTGCAAAAGCTACCGGCCACCCGCTAACACAAGGGCCCCTGCAGTTCGGGGCTTGCGCTCCAACGATGGAATGGTTCACCCAATCACCGATGTCTTGTGGGCGTCAAACACTGTCGGACCTGAAGGTGCCGACTGACCTGCCGCATTGAAAACGAAAGCCCTGCCCGGCCTGCGACAATCGGAGGATGAGCACCTTTTCTTTTGCCCCCCTCCAAAACGACACCTTCTTGCGCGCCTGCCTGCGCCAAGCCACCGACTACACCCCCCTGTGGCTGATGCGCCAAGCGGGCCGCTATTTGCCCGAGTACCGTGACACCCGCGCCAAGGCCGGCAGCTTCATGGGCCTGGCCACCAACACCGACTACGCCACCGAAGTCACGCTACAGCCGCTGGAGCGGTACCCGCTGGACGCCGCCATTTTGTTCAGCGACATCCTCACCGTACCCGACGCCATGGGCCTGGGCCTGAGCTTCGCCTTAGGCGAAGGCCCAAAGTTCGCCAAAAATGTGCGCGACGAAGCGGCTGTCAACGCTCTGGCCGTACCCGACATGAACAAGCTGCGCTATGTGTTCGACGCGGTGACCAGCATCCGCAAGGCGCTGAACGGCCGAGTACCGCTGATCGGCTTTTCGGGCAGCCCCTGGACGCTGGCGTGCTACATGGTTGAAGGCTCGGGCTCGGACGATTACCGCCAAGTCAAGAGCCTGATGTACAGCCGCCCCGACCTGATGCACCGTATTCTGGAAATCAACGCCGACGCGGTGGCCTTGTACCTGAACACCCAAATCGAAGCCGGCGCCCAAGCCGCCATGATTTTTG
>CAYRBW010000176.1:0-4878 GCA_964422575.1 uncultured Limnohabitans sp. | reverse complement strand
GGATTTTTCGTCAAATCAGCTTTCTCTCCTCTGAGAAACGTTGGGACACTACTGATGTGTGCACCATGTTAATCGCCGCCTGACCGATAGGCCTGCACAGCTTTGTCACAGTCGAGACCATGCTGTCCCAGTTGGACTTGTTTTGATATGAGCGTTTTTTGCAACCCAGGCTTATGACCGTACCCGTGGGCAGAGAGGCATCCATAGCATCTCCAGGCAATTCAACCCAGATAGCATGCCCAATGTGAAAAACCAAATTCAAATTGTGGACACGCATGAAACCTCTGAAACCCTTGCTGTTACTCACTTGCAGCGACGTGACTATTAAATCAACCGGACACTACTGATTTTTTAAGGAAACGCTGATTGATTTCTGCAGTTTTATTACTAAAATAAATCATCATGCAAACAAATACTACACCTGATACCCCAGAAGACTACTGTGGCACCACATATGCAGCCAAACTGCTCGGGTTGTCGGTCGGTACGATCCAGACATTGGTCGAAAAAAATGAACTGCAAGCTTGGAAAACACAAGGTGGTCACCGTCGAATTTCGATGCCCTCCATCCGTGAGTACCAACACAAGCACAACATGCTGACCATTCAAACCGAGCCAAGAGACAACAGGCTCCGCGTTTTATTGGTTGAAGACGATGCCGTCACGCGCGAAATGCTGCGGGGGTATTGCAACCGCGTTTCCATGCCAGTGGACTGCACGGCCATGTCTTCTGGGCTTGAGGCCTTGATCGACATCTCAAGCATCAAACCAGATGTCTTGATCACCGATCTGGATATGCCTGGTGTTGACGGATTTGAGTTGCTGCGCACACTGCGTCAAAACCCGCAGTTCAATCGCATGATCACTCTGGTCTTGTCTGCGCTGACACCCGAAGAAGTGGAGTCTCGTGGCGGACTACCAGAAGGCAGTATTTTCATAGCCAAGCCCGTCAACATGGATTGGTTCAATGGCTTCTTCACCGCTTTTCTTGCGGTACGGTACATTGAGCTTCACTCAAACGATGCCACCAAAGCATCGCCGCAAGCAGCCTGATTGCACCTCAGACTATTGCCTAGTCCCTCTTCTTTGGCCTCAATGCTCAAGGATAAATCGAGGCGTCTCTGATGTTGCTAACGCGCGGATGCGCAGCGCTTGTCACGGATCGGTGATCGCTGCAAAGCGGCCTTTGACCCGGGGTGTCAATCGGGCTTTCAAGCCCTCGGTGATATTGCGGTATTGGGGCGGGGCCATGGGCAACCAGTGCTTAAAAACTTGGCTTGCCGTGTCCAACACTCGCCGGGCCGCTTCCATCGCGCCCCGGTCCTCTACCTTTTTGACGGCCGCCATCAGTTCCATGGGGTGAATGTCCGTCAACAGTTTGGCCCCCACGTAGGGGAAGAGGTCTTTTTCTAGGTTACGCAGTGTCCGGGTGGCGTGGCTTGCACTCCAATTCGGGGTTTGCAGGCCGTACCACTCCAATGCCACCGCCTTGAAGGTGTCCCCCTCAGGGTTCGCCGCTTTGATCTTTTCGGCCTTGCGGGCCGCTACGGGGTCTTTTCCCTCGATGCGCTGGGCTTTGGCTGCATCCCTTGCGGCCCGTGCGTCCTTTGGGCCTGTGCTGGGGTAGCTGCCCAATGCCAGGCGCTTTTCTTTGCCCTCGGTGCGGTACTTCCAAAACCATCGCTTTGAACCGTTGGGACTGATTTCAAGGTAAAGCCCCCCAGCATCGGCCAAACGTGCCCGGGTCTTTTCGGGCGGGCATGTGGCGTTTCTACATTCGGCATCGGTCAGCATGGGGGAACCTCTCTGGTATCACTGGGGGAAGGGGGAACAAAACACATTTTTTCGCTCCCCCTTGCATTTGTGCCCCCGATTGTTCCCCCGTTTTGTTCTGGCTGTCAACGCACTTCAATGAACCTCGCCGGACAGCATAACCCAGATTCCCCAATGAAAAAGGGCGTTCACTGGAAGCCAGCGAACGCCCTTGGATTTGCATATGGTGGTGGATGGTTGACGACTTTGCAACTTTCTATTCACACTCAATCATGCTGGGTGGTACTAGAGCGTGAATGAGCGGTTTGGATTTGAACCCGCGTCCACATTTTTTTGTACCAACCCAGTGCCATACGACTTCTAGGCTCCCCTGCGGCGCGAAACTCACTGAGACAACAAGGTGATATAGGCCGAGTAGCTGAAACTCCGGTTCTTTTTATTCCCCGTTGTCTCACCAATG
The DNA here is from genome assembly GCA_964422575.1 of uncultured Limnohabitans sp. Classification (GTDB taxonomy): domain Bacteria; phylum Pseudomonadota; class Gammaproteobacteria; order Burkholderiales; family Burkholderiaceae_C; genus Limnohabitans_A. Next base: position 2,645 of record CAYRBW010000176.1, on the reverse strand, counting down.
AGTCCCAACTCTTCCAGAGTTTTGACCGCCGCGTTGGCTGTCGGAAAAGTTGTTTCCAGTACCTTGCGAACCCTCTCGACCGTAAATCTTGGCATCATCGGCAACAACTCAAACAGCCTATACGCTGCCGCATTGACTTTGGGCGAATCAAGCAACTTGCGACGGTCAGCCGTTACCAAACTGGCAATCTGAACAATGCTTTTCTCCGCATCGGTTGCAGCAACGCACACACCTTCAAGGAAAAACGCAATCCACGACTCCCAGTCCCCGTCGTTGCGAACACCGGACAGCAGTCGGTAGTACTCCATCTGATGCTGTTTTAAGTAGCCACTCACGTACATCAGCGGTTCAGGCAATACGCCCATGTCCTCGAACAACGCAGAAATCAACAGCCGTCCAATTCGTCCGTTTCCATCCAAGAATGGGTGAATCGTTTCGAACTGTGCGTGCACCAATGCAATCACGACCAATACAGGCAATGTCCCCTCTTCGCCCTGCACGGCAGGGCCGCCGACCGAGTGATCATGGATAAATTTTTCCAAGTCACTGAGTAGCCCTGGAACTCTCGAAGCAGGAGGTGGAACAAAAACAGCGTTGCCGGGACGCGTCCCACCAATCCAATTTTGCGAGCGTCGCAGGTCCCCTGGCTTGTTGAGTTGCATCCAAATCTGACCCGGGGTGGCTCACTATTGGAGCAATTCAACACCCACGTCCGAAGTCGCTCATCTAAGGCTTCTTGAAGCTCTGCTATGGCAGCTTTCAGTCCTTCAGCGCGAACAATATCCAATGCATGAAACCGCGCAAGCACCTCAGCGAATCTGCGAGCTGTGTTTACCCAGTCGCGATGGGACGATTCCATGGTTGGAAGCGACTGAAGAATGCCCTCGCCTGCGCATCATTTCATGCGACATGGCATCTAATTGATCGTTGCTAGACGCAAGCTTGGCCGCGGGATAAACATCCCACTCTTCTTGGTTGATGTGTTCGTTGTAGGCCGCAGCAAAGGAGTCTAGTGCGCCGTTATCGGCATCGTTGAACGCGACCCAAGAGTTGACATCAGCATTCACCACCGACACCAGCAATTGCTTCACAACGATCCAGCTCTTTTCCATTTCAATATGGTCTTGCTTGAGTCGAAGCACCAAAGCATCTAGCGTAGTGTCATGCAGCGCTAGGACGGCCGGGAACACATGCATCTCCTCGTCCAAGTGGTGATGCGGAGCCGCGATATCAAAATAACGAATGACGTCGGTGGCCGCCTTAGATGCGTGGGTGTCCCAGCCGTTTTCTGACAAATGGTGTCGGAGTTTGACGAGCAAAGCCAACATGCGTTCCACACGTTCGTGGCAAGCGCTGAGCATCTCAAACGGTGCTTCAAAACCAACGCTGGGGGATCGATGCCCAGGTAGCCCCCCCCCCACCGCAACTGAATGAACCATGGTCAATCTCTCCAAACTTGAACGAATTGCTGAACCTCCGGCCGTGGCTTGAAAGGCTTGCGCGAGCTCACGGTTCCGACATTTAAAAAACAAATCGCATGCTCAGAGCGTTTCAGCTGCAAACCCGATCGGAACGATTGGGCCTTGAGCGCCTTACCGCTCGTCAGGCCCGTGCCGTAGCCCATGGCGTTGGCCAGCAGCATGAAGTTTTGCACCGCGCACCCGGCACTCAACACACGCTCATGCATGTCAATCTCTGGGTCGCCTTTAGCCGCATCCACGATCAACACCATCAGCAAGGGCGAGCGTCGCGCCTTGTCGCGGGCTTGTTCAAGTTGTTCATCGGTCGCGCTTGGATCGCGCTCACTGAGCGCTTGCACGAACAGCTCACCCAAGTCTTCTCTTTTGTGCGCAGGGATAACCAAGAATCGCCAAGGATTGATGAGGTCGTGGTCTGGTGCCGTCGACGCGGCCAAAAACAATTTTTCTATTTCTACAGCACTCGGCCCTGGCTCGATGAGCCGTTTTGGCAAGATGGTTTGTCGCGTGGCCATCACTTGGCTCACCATGAGCAGCTGATTCTCTTTCTCGACATCACTCATTCAAATGCTCCACATGAGGCGTAAAAGGACCCGTTCCGCTGTGAGTCGAACGCGATGCGGGCACAAAGTCGCCGCGCTGTACGTCGAACACATGGACCTCACCCTCTTCAATCACATAGTGCCAACCGTGCAGCTTCAAGCTCCCTGCCTCGACCTCGCGCCTGACCATCGGGTAGTCCATCAGCCGCTCCAGCTGCAACACCACCGACCGTTGCTCTGTGCGCAAGAGCGCCTCAGGGCAAGGTTGCACAGGTAACAAGGCTTCATCCACCAAGCGCAACCAGTTTTGCAATGCTTTGGCTTCTTCGGGGGCACCCTCGTAGGCTGTGCGTATGGCGCCACAGTGGCTGTGGCCGCACACAATGATACTTTTCACGTGCAGCATGAGGACAGCAAACTCAATCCCTGCCATGGTGCCGTGTAGACCATGCGAGCCGTCATAGGGCGGGACCAATGCACCGACATTGCGCACGATGAACAACTCACCAGGCCCTGCCCCTGTCAGCAGATAGGGCACCAGCCGGGAATCAGAGCAGCCGATGAACAAAGTTTAGGGATGCTGTCCTTTCGCCACCAAGTCCTGAAACAGTTGTTGGTGCAACGG
>CAYRBW010000175.1:0-4906 GCA_964422575.1 uncultured Limnohabitans sp. | reverse complement strand
CACCGACAGTTCCCCATCATCCCGTGCACCCTGTGTGGCAGCCAGGAAAACCTGCAACGCCTGCAGGTGGGCAACATGCTGCGCGAGTGGCAAAAGAAGCACCCTGGCCGCATTGAAAACATGTTCGCTGCTTTGCAAAACGTGGTGCCCTCGCATTTGATGGACGCCAAGCTGCACGGCTTCAAGGATCTGAAGATCACCGGCATCGCCGATGAGGCGGGTGACAAGGCTTTTGACGAAGAAGCGTTCAAAGAGCCCTCTTTGCCAGGTATTCAGGTCATCTCGATGTAAGCCTTCAGGAGGTGCGTCATGCACAAAAGACTGCAGTGTTTTTTAGTGGCCATGGCCGCACTGACCTTGAGTCTGTTGACGGGCTGCGCCTCCATGCGCCTGATCGACAGCGATGTGGTCTCTGTGGCGGCGGTGCCGCCCGGCATGAGTCTGCAAGGAGCCAAGTACCGTTTTGAACGCCTGCCCTCGCAACTCAACAACCCTGAAGCGGGCCTGGCCGAGCAACAAGCCCAAGCGGCCATGAGGGCCGTGGGTCTGGTGCGTGACGATGCACAGGCCCGCTTGAGCGTGATGGTGGGTTTCAGTGGTTCGCAGTACCTGGCCGACCCATGGGGTCGCCCTATCGCGCCGGGCTGGACACCCTATGGCAACGTGTCCTTCGGTTCGGGTTGGGGCTCGCACAGCGGGTTGGGGGTGGGCATGCGGTTTCCACCGCCCACACACTACCGCCGTGAAGTCAGCTTGGTCCTGCGCGACCTCCAATCTGGCCAAGTGGTTTACGAAACTCGCGCCAACCACACCGGGCCATGGGGTGACAGCGTGCCGATTTTCGGCACCCTGTTCCAAGCTGCGCTGACCAACTTCCCCAACCCGCCAGTAGGCCTGCGCCGAGTCAATATCGAACTGCCTCGCTGATCACCCCCGAATTCATGGAACCTACTCGCATTCTGGCGATTCGCCATGGAGAAACTGCCTGGAACGTGGACACCCGCTTGCAAGGCCACCTGGACATCCCACTCAACGAGATGGGCTTGCGGCAAGCCGAACACTTGGCCCGCGCTCTGGCTGAGCGCGAAGTGGTGGATGCGATTTACGCCAGCGACCTGTCGCGGGCACACACCACGGCCCAAACCATTGCGCGCGCCATGGGCCAAACGGTGAGAACACACACAGGCTTGCGCGAACGCCACTTCGGAGTGTTTCAGGGACGTACTTTTGGCGAGGTGGAAGCCGAATTGCCCGACCACGCTTGGCACTGGCGCAAACGCACGCCAGACTGGACACCCCCAGAGGGGGGTGAATCTTTGCTCGTGCTGCGCGATCGCATCCTGAAAACTGTCGATGAATTGGCCGCACAACACACCGGACAGCAAATCGTGCTGGTGGCGCATGGCGGTGTACTGGACATCTTGTACCGCGCCGCCACCCGTTTAGAGCTGCAAGCCCCGCGCACTTGGCAGCTGACCAACACCGCTGTCAACCGATTGCTTTGGACACCACAAGGTCTGTCGCTGGTGGGCTGGGGCGATAACTCGCACCTGGATGCGCTGGGCGAGGACGAAACGTCGGCTTGAATTGGGCGATGCGCCGACCTGGTGCGCGAATCGGTCAATACAGGAATCCCCGCATCTGCAAGCGGGGGCTGTCTTTAAATCCGTTCGCCAAACGACTTGGACGGCGTAACGCCCAAGTGCTTGAACGCGGCCAAAGTGGCCATGCGTCCACGTGGGGTGCGCTGCAAATAACCTTGCTGAATCAAATACGGTTCGATCACATCTTCAATCGTGTCGCGCTCTTCGCCGATGCTGGCGGCGATGTTGTCCAAGCCCACCGGGCCACCGTCAAAGCGGTGAATCACCGCTTCGAGCAGTTTGCGGTCCATCAGATCAAAACCCTCGGGGTCCACGTCCAGCATGGTCAGGGCTTTTTGTGCGATGCCTTTGTGGATGGTGCCGTCACCCTTCACGTCCGCATAGTCGCGCACCCGGCGCAGCAAACGGTTGGCGATGCGGGGCGTGCCGCGTGAACGGCGGGCGATCTCGAACGAGCCGTCCGGATCAATGGGGGCCTTGAGCAAACCGCTGCTGCGCGTGACGATGCGCGAGAGTTCCTCGGGCGTGTAGAACTCAAGGCGCGACACGATGCCAAAGCGGTCGCGCAGCGGGTTGGTGAGCATGCCTGCGCGGGTGGTCGCACCCACCAAGGTAAAGGGCTGCAAATCGAGCTTGATGCTGCGCGCCGCCGGACCTTCTCCGATCATGATGTCGATCTGGTAATCCTCCAGCGCGGGATAGAGAATTTCTTCAACCACAGGCGAAAGGCGGTGAATCTCGTCGATGAAGAGCACGTCGTTGCGCTCTAGATTGGTGAGCAGCGCGGCCAAGTCTTTCGGTTTTTCGAGTACCGGACCGCTGGTCTGGCGCAGGTTCACGCCCAACTCGGTGGCAATGATGTGGCTGAGCGTGGTCTTACCCAAGCCCGGTGGGCCAAACAGCAGCACATGGTCCAGCGGCTCCTCGCGCATTTTGGCGGCGCTGATGAAGATCTCCAGCTGCTCACGCACCTTGACCTGACCCACATACTCGTCAAGCAGCTTGGGGCGCAAGGCGCGCTCAATGGCTTCTTCTTGATGCGACACAGGGGCCGCTGAAATGACCCGGGGTTCGGGTTGTGGGGCGAAGTCGTCGGTGCGGATGCTCATGGCTCAGTTCATCTTCATTTGTTCAAGGTTTTGAGCGCCAGCTTGATGCCTTCGCTCACCCCCACATCGGCGGGCAAGCTCTTGAGCGCAGCGGCAGCTTCTTTGTCGCTGTAGCCCAGCGCCAGCAAGGCTTGCTGGATGTCGCTTTGCGCGTCGCTGGTGTTCACGGCAAACAAACCGCCCAAGTCGCCGCCCAGCTTGCCCTTGAGTTCGAGCAGCAAACGCTCGGCCGTCTTTTTGCCGATGCCCGGTACCTTGACCAAACGGCCGACTTCTTGCGTGGTGATGGCCTGCGCCAGATCGGCCACACTCATACCCGAGAGCACGCTCAAAGCGGTGCGAGGGCCAACGCCAGAGATCTTGATGAGCTGACGAAAAGCTTCGCGCTCGGCCAGGGTGGCAAAACCGTAGAGGATTTGCGCGTCTTCACGCACCACAAAATGCGTGACCAAACTGACTTTTTCGCCGGTAGCGGGCAAGTTGTAAAACGTGCTCATGGGCACATTGACCTCGTAGCCCACACCATGGCAGTCCACGATCACCTCGGGAGGGTTCTTGTCGCTCAGGATGCCGGTGAGTTTGCCAATCATGGAGTGCCTTTGGGTTGCATGGATATGGAGGAGAATCGGGGCTCCTTGGCTTGCAAATCACTCAGCGAAACCACCCACGGACAGGATTATCCCCTTGATCGTCAGACACACCTTCATCCCGCACAACAACACCCGTCTGTCGCACCTGTGTGGGCCCATGGACGCCCACCTGCGCACCATTGAAGCGGGCTTGCAGGTGAGCATTGCACACCGCCATGAGCAGTTCAAGGTAGACGGCCCCAAGGCTGTGGCCATGCGGGCGATGGACATTTTGCAGGCGATTTACGAGCGGGCCGACCGCCCCATTTCACCCGACATGGTGCAGCTCATGCTGGTGGGTGACAACGCAGGCGAAGAAGCCGATCTGCCCGCGCTGCAAACCCGCCGCACCGACCTGAAGGCGCGCACCCCCGTGCAGGCGGCCTATCTGGAAAGCATTGCCACACACGACATCAGCTTTGGCATCGGGCCTGCGGGCACGGGCAAGACCTATCTGGCCGTGGCTTGCGCGGTGGACGCGCTGGAGCGCGCCAGCGTGCAGCGCATCGTGCTGACGCGCCCGGCGGTTGAAGCCGGTGAGCGGCTGGGATTTTTACCGGGCGACTTGTCGCAAAAGGTCGACCCGTATTTGCGCCCACTCTATGACGCGCTGTACGACCTGATGGGCCACGACAAGGTGCAAAAGGCCTTTGAGCGCAACGCGATCGAGATCGCACCACTGGCCTTCATGCGAGGTCGCACGCTCAACAACGCGTTTGTGATCCTGGACGAAGCGCAAAACACCAGCACCGAGCAAATGAAGATGTTCCTGACCCGCATTGGCTTTGGTGCCAAAGCCGTGGTCACGGGCGACGTGAGCCAGATCGACTTGCCCAAAGGGCAGCTGAGCGGACTGATCGACGCAGAGCGGGTGTTGAAGCGCGTCAAGGGCATTGCCTTCACACGCTTCAGCAGCGCCGACGTGGTGCGCCACCCGCTGGTGGCCCGCATTGTGGATGCCTACGAGGCACAAGGCAGCGCCGCGTTGAGGGCAGGCATCACGACACGGCGCAAGCCTTTACCCACCGACGATTGAAACCTGATGAGGAACGCGCCATGGTTTTGAAACAACTCCAGCTGTCCCTGCAATTTGGTGACATTCTTCATGCTGCACGACACCGCGCTGCTCTGCCACGCCACGCCGTGACCCGTGCCATTCGCCATGCTCTGGCCGATGACGCCGAAATCACGGTGCGCATCGTGGGCGAAGAAGAAGGCCGTGAGCTGAACAAGAGCTACCGCAAAAAGGACTACGCCACCAATGTGCTGACGTTTGACTACGAGCAAGAGCCGGTGGTGGTAGCTGACTTGGTACTGTGCGCGCCAGTGGTGGCGCGTGAGGCCAAGGAGCAAGGCAAGACGCTGGCAGCGCATTACGCGCATTTGTTGGTGCATGGCACCTTGCACGCGCAAGGCTGGGACCACGAGACCAGCACCGCCGATGCTGAAGAGATGGAAGCCTATGAGATCGACATTTTGGCGGGGCTGGGACTCAAGAACCCGTATCAGTGAATGAGGCAATCAGAGCAACCGAACCTTCACACTCTTGCCCTTGATCTTGCCG
>CAYRBW010000174.1:4453-4908 GCA_964422575.1 uncultured Limnohabitans sp. | reverse complement strand
GGCATAGGCATCGGCTTTTTGCCAGGCAGCGTCGAGCAGGCCAATGCCTTGCAGGGCCACATGCAGGCGGGCGGCGTTCATCATCACGAACATCGCGTTCAGGCCCTTGCCGGGTTCGCCCACGATGGCGCAGACCGCTTCGTCAAAACGCATCACACAAGTGGGGCTGCCGTGCAGGCCCATTTTTTCTTCGATGCGGTCGCAGTGCACACGGCTGCGCGAGCCGTCGGGGTAGAACTTGGGCACCAAAAACAGCGACAAGCCTTTGGGCCCGGGCGGCGCGTCAGGTAGGCGGGCCAGCACCAGGTGCACGATGTTGTCGGTCAGGTCGTGCTCGCCGCCGGAGATGAAAATTTTGGTGCCACTGACGGCGTAGTTTCCGTCGGGCAGAGCCACCGCCTTGGTTCGAGCCAAGCCCAGGTCAGAGCCAGCGTGCGGCTCGGTCAGGCACATGG
>CAYRBW010000174.1:4039-4443 GCA_964422575.1 uncultured Limnohabitans sp. | reverse complement strand
CCAGCCATTCGCCGGTGGCCACTTTTTCCAGGTACTGCGCTTTCAACTCATTGCTGGCGTGGTGTTTGATGCACTCGTAAGCGCCGTGCAACAGGCCGGGGGCCATGGTCCAACCGTGGTTGGCGGCCGACAGCATTTCGTAGAGCATGGCTTCGAGCACGCTGGGCAGGCCTTGGCCGCCGTCTTCCGAGCTGGCGGCCAGCGCGGGCCAGCCCGACTGCCAGAAGGCTTGGTAAGCCGCTTTGAAGCCCGGTGGCATGCTGACAGCGCCATCTTTCCACTGTGCACCAATTTCGTCGCCATCGCGGTTGAGTGGAGCGATGACTTCGCCCACAAACTTGCCTGCCTCACCCAGCACTAGTTGCATCAGTTCCGCGTCCACCTCGGCAAAGGCGGGCAGGGCG
>CAYRBW010000174.1:0-4029 GCA_964422575.1 uncultured Limnohabitans sp. | reverse complement strand
GGTTGGTAGGCGTTCATGGGGGTTTTGTCTCTATTAAAAAAGCCGGAGCACCCACAGGTGCTCCGGACAGGTTCAGCAGATCAGTAGATCAGCGGATCAGGAATCCACGCTGAAGCCGATGCGCTTGATCAGCGGGCCCCAGCGCTCGAGCTCCACTTGCGAGCTCTTGAGTTGGTCGGCTGCGGTGCCGCCAAAGGGGATCAAGCCGACCACGGTCAAGGCGTCTTGCACGCTTTTGTCTTTCAGGGCCGCATTGATGGCCGCGTTGGCTGCTTGGAGCACGTTGGCGGGGGTCTTGGCGGGGGCATAAAAACCGAACCATTCTTCCACGGTCAATTCGGGGAAACCTTGTTCAGCGAAGGTGGCGACATCGGGCACAAAAGGGGAACGGGTTTTGCCGGATGTGGCGAGGATGCGCATCTTGCCCGCCTTGTGGTTGGCAATGAAGTCGCCGTGCGGAGTGAACATGCAGGCGATCTGGCCGCCGACCACATCGGTCACGCCGGGCACCGAACCACGGTAAGGCACATGTTTGAACTCGAAGTTCTGGTTCAAGCCGAGCAAAGCGCCAATGAAGTGCGGTGTAGAACCTGCAGCAGGGGAGCCGTAGCTGGCTTGTGCAGGGTTGGCTTTGGCCCAGGCGATGAAGTCCTTCACGTTTTTCACGCTGGCAGGCACCGTGGGGCCGACGGCAAAACCGTGGTGGATCATGGAGGCGGTGCCCACGGGGGTGAAGTCTTCAAAGGGCTTGTATTGCAGGTTCTTGAAGATGTGGGGGTACAGCGAGATGGCCGAAAACGGGGTCATGGCCAGCACCGAGCCGTCGGCCGGAGAGCTTTTGAGCAGGTTCAGGGCAATCTGGCCGCCCGCGCCGGGACGGCTGTCGATGATGCCGGCGTTTTTGCTGTAAGGCGTGCCGCCAAATTTCTCGGCCACGCGGCGTGCGCAGATGTCACCTGAGCTGCCGGGTGGAAAGCCGTAGAGCACTTTGACTTGCTCGATGGGCAGGCCACTTTGCGCCCAGGCTTGCTGGAATGCGGAGCTGCCCAAGACGGCAGCTCCAATGGTGGTTTGAATGAATTCACGACGGTTGGTCATGCTTGTCTCCTCTAAGGGGTGGTTAAAAAACAGGTTGAAGAAAGGGGTGAATCGGTCGGTGTTTTTAACGCTTTGAGAACTTTGTGGCTTTGTCCGCAGAGCCTTCCAAACCGGCCAGCAAGGCTTGGCTGTTGCCGGGGATCACCATTTGAAATTGGTTCTCGACAAAGGTGTAGTCGTAGTAACCCATGCGTGCCAGTGGTTGGATTTTGAGCACATCGATCAGGCCTTGGCCGTTGATGATGTCATCGTCAATGTGGATCGCCACGACACGGCCAAACACCACATCGGCCGCGCCCATGGGGGGCTTGCCGGGAAAGCGCAGACTGTTGAGGTACACGCACTCGAACTGGATGGGTGAACCCTTGACGCGCATGGGCTTGACCAGGCGACTGGGCAGTTTGGTGAGGGTTGCGCGTTCGAATTCGTCCACGCCATGGGGCACTTCTTCGGCGGAGATGTTGACCGCATCGCGCAGCGCATAGGTGGCCATGTTCCAGACGAATTCGCCGGTTTGTTCGGCATTGCGCACTGAATCTTTGCGCTCGCCTTGGGTGGTCTGGTTGGCACTGAACATGACGATGGGTGGATCAAAGCTCACGTTCTGGAACTGGCTGTAAGGTGCCAGGTTGTGGCGGCCTTGCGCGTCCACGGTGGAGATCCACCCAATCGGGCGCGGGATCACGCACGACCTGAACGGGTCGTGAGGCAAGTCATGGGGGGTGACACCGGGTTCGTAGTACATGGTTGAGCGCCTGCGATCAGCTGCACAAAGCCTTGATGTCTTCGGGCACCGGAATGGCTTTGATGCGGTCCGGGTCTTCTGGGTGTTTGATGCAAAACGCACGCACCTCGGTGCCTTCGCACAGCACCACATCGCCGCGCATGACCACATGTTTGTGCACGATGACTTTTTCGCGCCACTCCTGCACGCTGGTGTGCACTTGGATGGTTTCACCGTAGGTCGCGGGTCGGATGAACTGGGTGTTGATCTCCAACAGCGGTGTGCCGATGATGCCGCGCGTCTTGACCAGCTCTCGCCAAGGGGGCACGCCGCACTTCACAAAAAAGTTCAATGACGAGGCGTCCATCCATTTGGAGAAGTTGGGGAAGAAGACGATGCCTGCGGGATCGCAGTCACCGAACATCACTTGCACTTCGTAAACAACGGTTTTTGACATGGGCGTGCTTTCAGCGGGGGGCCATGCGCAGTGCACCGTCCAGGCGGATGACCTCGCCGTTCAGGTGGTCATTGCTGACGATGTGGCAAGCCAGTTCGGCGAACTCGCTGGGCTTGCCCAGACGGGCTGGGAAAGGGATGCTGGCGGCCAGTGATTGCTGAACGGGTTCAGGCAAGCCTTTGAGCAAGGGTGTTGCGAACAGGCCGGGGGCGATGGTGCACACGCGGATGCCGTGTTGCGCCAAATCACGTGCCATGGGCAGCGTCATGCCCACCACGCCTGCTTTGGATGCGCTGTAGGCCTGTTGGCCGACCTGACCGTCAAACGCGGCGACCGATGCGGTGAAGACCATGACGCCACGGGCATTGTCATCCATGGGGTCGAGCTTGGCACAAGCTGCGGCAAACAGGCGTGCGGCGTTGTAGGTGCCAATCAGGTTGACGTTGATCACCTTGGCAAAGTCTTCCAACGGTGCAGCGTGGCCGTCTTTGCCGACCACGCGCTTGGCGGTGCCGATGCCTGCAATTTGCATCAGAATGCGGGCGGGTCCGTGCGCAGCCGCTGCGGTCTCAATGGCTTGGGCCATGTTGTTCGGATCACTCACATTGCACTGCACAGCAACACCGCCGATCTCTTTGGCCACACGCTCAGCGTTGTCCATGTTGAGGTCGAGCACGGCGACTTTTGCGCCCAGACGGGCCAATTCGCGGGCTGTGGCCTCGCCCAAACCAGAGCCACCGCCGGTGACCAGTGCTGCTTGTCCTTGGATGTTCATGTTTAGACCTTTCTGTTGTAGGGTGGGCCTACAAATTCACTTCATGCGCCTTCGGGGTTTTCGATCAGCAGGGCAATGCCTTGCCCACCGCCCACGCAGGCACTGGAGATGCCGTAACGCAATCCGCTGCGTTTGAGTTCGCGCGCCAGCGTGATCGTCAATCGAACGCCAGTGGCGGCCAAGGGGTGGCCCAGCGCAATTGCACCGCCGTTCACATTGAGTTTGCTCAAATCGAGGTCAAGCTCTCGGCCCACGGCCAGGGTTTGTGCGCCTTGTGCTTCGTTGATTTCAAAGCGGCCGATGTCCGACAGCTTGAGGCCTGTACGCTCCAACAGCAAGCGAATGGCTGGCGCTGGGCCAATACCCATGATCTCGGGTGGCACGCCCACAGCGGCTGCAGCGACCACGCGAGCCAGCGGCTTTTTGCCTTGCGCTTTGGCATAAGAACCGGAGGTGACCACGCAAGCGGCTGCCGCATCTACCAAGGCCGAGCTGTTGCCACCGGTTTGCACGCCGCCTTCGTAAACGGACTTGAGCTTGGCCAGCACTTCAGGCGGCGAGATGCGGGGGTGGGTGTCGGTGGACACTTCGGTGACTTTGCCTTGCAGCTTGATGCCACGGGCTTTGTAGCCTTCAAGTTCAAACTTTTCGGTGACCACGGGCACGATCTCGCCCGCGTGGAAACTGGCTGTTTGCGCGGCCACGGCCTTGGCAAACGAGTCAGATGCGAATTGGTCCACCTCTTCGCGGGTGATGTTGTATTTTTTGGCCAGGTTCTCGGCGGTCTGGATCATGTTGATGCCAGCGGCCGGGTCTTTCAGCGCTTCCCACATGTAGTCCTTGAAGCCCACCGGTGCGCCCAGCTTGAAGCCGGTGCGGTGTTCAAAGGACGCGATGGGGTTGCGCGTCATGCTTTCGGTGCCCACCACCAGCGCGGCTTCGCAGGCGCCGCCCTGGATCTGCTCGCCGGCCTGG
>CAYRBW010000173.1:0-5002 GCA_964422575.1 uncultured Limnohabitans sp. | reverse complement strand
GGTGGACCATATGCGTTTCATCCACGACCCGGTGAACCACGCCTACATCCATCATGAAGAACCCGTGTGGGCCGAAGACCCATTGAGCGAGCTGGAAAACCGCATTTTGGTGTTGCACGATCCGAGCAACATCGCCGCTGTGATCGTGGAGCCGATTGCGGGCAGCGCAGGCTGGTACATCCCGCCCAAGGGCTATGTGAAGCGCCTGCGCGAGATTTGTGACAAGCACGGCATCTTGCTGATTTTTGACGAGGTCATCACCGGCTTTGGCCGCTTGGGCGTGAATTTTGGCGCTGACTACTACGGTGTGGTGCCCGACATGCTCAACTTCGCCAAAGCGGTGACCAACGGCGTGATCCCGCTGGGCGGCGTGATCTGCCGTGACTTCATCTACGACGCGATGATGAATGCCAACTCGCCAGCGCATGCGATCGAGTTCTTCCATGGCTACACCTATTCTGGCCATCCTGTGGCCTGTGCAGCGGCCATTGCCACACTCGACTTGATGAAGGAAGAAAACCTGTTCGCCCGTGCGGGCCAGCAAGGCAAGGTGCTCGGCGATGCCATGCACAGCACCCTCAAAGGTTTGCCCAATGTGGTTGGCATCCGCACGCTGGGCTTGGCTGGTGCGGTCGAGCTGGCCAGCATCGCGGGCTCACCCGGCAAGCGGGTTTATGACATTTTCATGGATTGCTTCCACAAAGGCGTGTGGGTGCGCCCTGCTGGCGAAAACATTGTCATTTGTCCGCCCTACATCGTGGAAGACGCGCACATCGACCAGATCGTGCAGACCGTGGCCGACAGCATTCGCCGTCACGCTTGAAGTGCCCTTGGTTCACCATCACCCGACCGCCCGTTTGGGAGGTCTTTTTTTGACCCGATGAATTTTTGTCACCTGACCCGTGTGGCGCTGACCTTGCTGTTGGCGTTGGCTGCGGCCGAGCTGTGCGTTTGGTTGCACACCCCCATTCCGTGGATGCTGGGGCCTTTGCTGGCGACGGCGGTGGCCTCGGTGTTGGGCGCGCCCACGCGCAGTGCCGCCTTGTTGCGCAACGGTGGGCAATGGGTCATTGGCGTGGCCTTGGGTCTGTATTTCACGCCGCAAGTCAGCGCCTTCGTAGTCAGTCTGTGGTGGGCGATTGTGCTGGCCGTGCTTTGGGCGCTGGCGCTGGGCGGCTTGTTTGGCCTGTGGCTGCAGCGCCAGCATGCGGCCGATTTGACGCACCTACCCCTCGGGGCTTGGCGGGCCACCAGTTACTTTGCCAGCGCCATTGGTGGCGCGTCCGAGATGACTTTGCTGGCCGAGCGCCACGGGGCACGCACCGATTTGGTGGCGGCCGCGCACAGCGTGCGTCTGGTGATCGTGGTGGTCTCGGTGCCCTTTGCCATGCAGTGGGCACAAAGCCATTGGGGCCTGCAGGTCGATGCGCGTTTGCTGCCGGGGACGCAGGTGGCGCATTGGCCCGGTTTGTTGTGGCTGGCGCTGGCCACGGCGGCAGGGGCCATGCTCATGACCTGGCTCAAGCGCACCAACCCGTGGTTCATGGGGGCTTTGCTGGCATCGATGGTGCTGACCTTGTCGGGTGTGTCTTGGTCGGCTGTGCCTACGGGTCTGTCCAATGCTGCGCAGCTGGTCATTGGTGTGAGCTTGGGGGTGCGCTTTCAGCGTGAGTTTGTGCACACCGCACCGCGCTGGCTGGCTTCAGCTGCCATCGGCACGGTGGTCATGATGGCGCTGTCGGTCGGTTTTGGCTTGTTGTTGGCTTGGGCCACCGGACTGCACCCGGCCACCTTGATTTTGGGCACATCGCCCGGCGGCATTGCCGAGATGGCGATCACGGCCAAGGTCTTGCAGCTGGGCGTTCCCGTGGTCACGGCGTTTCAGGTGTGCCGTTTGGTGGCGGTGCTGATTTTGGTGGGGCCGATTTTTCAGTGGCTGAACCGGCGAAAAAAAACCGCCTGAGGTTGCAAGCGGTTTTGTGTTGAGCAGGTGATCGCTCAGTGCACCACCACAGGCTGTTGCGCCAGGCCGGTGTAGCCTTCGAGCGTGTCTTCCACCTCTTCTTGAGTCGGGGTGTGTTGTTGCCAAGCCTGGATTTGTTGCTGGAACATCTCGGCCCAAGACCCATCCAGATACACCTCTTTGCCTGAGCGCTTGTCCACGATTTCAAAACCGTGGCGTTCCAGAATTGGAATGCTTGTTTGGGGTGCAGTCTCGGCAGGCGCGTTGGCCAACACATGCATCACGGCAAAGGTTTCAGATTCGTACAGCAGGTTCATGGCTTCATTTTCGCTCAACTTGTGGGTCATCAGTGGTGCGGTGTGCATCAACTTCAAGATCGTGTGGGTTTTTACCCGGCAGCCGCCACGGCGGGCAGGGGCGGCAAGGATTCTTGGCCACTCAACACCAAATCGATGAAATTGCCATTGACCTGCGTGATCCGGATGCGCACGGGCATCCAGGCGTGCCGGGCAGACACCCAAAACTCGACCTTCGCATCAAAGCGGTTGCGCGGTTGGCAAACCCATTTGGAGGTGGGCAAAGCCTGACCGTCCACTGTCAAAGTCTCTGCTGCTTCCATCGTCAGCAACCAGGGCAAAGCATCTTTCAGTGTGACCGTCTGGACTTGCAAGCGTGTGCCGGGCTCAAAGCGTTGCGGGTCTCCTGCCATCGCTGCGGCCAGTTGCACATACAAGCTGATTTGGTCTTGTGCCCCTGGCCCCAGTGCCGCAACGGGGGCGTTGTTGCTGAAGACCACCCGGCTGTTGGTCCGGTCAAAGTGCGCGGCGCGTTCGTTGCGCCAGCTGTCCGAAAAGCGGGTGGGTGCCAGCCCTGCACCCGTGATCTCGCCCTGGCTTCGCCAATGACGGGAACCGACCAAAAAGGCCTTCACCGACAAGCTCAACGCATAAGCCGCCGCGTTGTGTTGCCAGCGCAGTTCCCCATGGGCGTAGTAGGTCACACCCTTCTCCTGACCTGTCAATCGGTAGCTGAGCAAGACCGGCGGTGGCAACGCACCCAGCGGGATCGGGGGCAGCGATTCATGGGCTGCGGCGGGAGGTGATGCAGCGGCAACTGCAGGGTCGTGTGCGTCAGGCGTGCGCATTGGCGCTGACTCTGAGGTTGATACTGTTGTCTGGCTGGGCAAGGCTTCGCTGGCCGCAGGGAGCGACGTTGAAGCCACGGCCACTTCGGCACTTGCCGGTGTTGCTTCTGCCGCAGGCTGCGCAATGGCTTGTTGAGGTTCGGTCGCCACGCGTGTACCGGGTTTGGCGGGCGCGGGCGCTTTGTCTGTGGTGCCGGTTGTGGGCGCAGGTGGCACCCATCGGGTTTGCATGGGCGCGACACGCATCGATTCGGTGCTGGGAAGCCGCCAGTCCAGTGTGCCTGTCATGCTCAAGAGCAAGACCACATGCAGCACCAACACCCCGCCCACCAGCCAGCCCAGTGTGCGGCGCGAAGGCCGACCTGAGCCTGGCTGCATTTCGGTTGGTGTCGGACGTGTGGGCACAGCAGACACTGTGGTTCAGCGGGTGTGCCAGCCCAAATTGGCCGACAGTTGCTGGGCAAATTGACGCAAGTTTTGCGCCATCGGCCCGTCCCATGCGCTGTCGAGTGTGGCCGACGAACCCAGCGACACGACGCCCAAGACCAGGTGTCCGTCGGCATCGAACACCGGGGCGCACAAGCCAGAGATGCCCGGCAACAACACATTGACCACGCGGCCCAAACCTTGTTGGCGGGTTTCTTTCAACATGGCTTGCACTTGCGCTGGCGTGCTGGGCAAATCGCTGCGCCCGATTTTGCGGGCCAGCGCCAATTCTTCTTCGATCATGAGGCCCGCTTTTTCGGCCGCGCCGCCATGGCTGTTGAACGCGGCAAAGCAACGGCCCGTGGCCGATGACAGCAGAGGCATCACATCGCCCAAGCGCAAGCTGACCGGCATGGCCAAAGGGGTTTCTTGCCAGTGCACCAAGGTCGGCCCCCGGTTGCCCCACACAGCCAGCGCCATGGTGTGGCCCGAAGCTTCGATCATGGCGGGCAAACGCTCACGTGCCATCTTCACCGCATCTATGCGCGACAAGGTGGCCAGCCCCAAACGCAGCGTGGCAGGGCCCAACTCGTAACGGGTGTTGGCGCTGTCTTGCACGACCAACCCCAAGCGCTGGAAGCTGACCAGATAACGGTGGGCTTTGGCGGCGCTCATCTGGGCGGCCGCCGCCAGGTCGCGCAGCATCAAGGGGCCAGGCGCTTGCGCCAACACATCCAGCAGCGCAAAGCCGACTTCGACAGACTGAATGCCGGCGCGTTCCTTGTCGCTTTCTTTGGGGTGGGAGGCTGTGCTGTCTGTGTCCATATCGCCTAAAATCCGGTTTCGTTTAGTTAAACGAATTTAACAATGCGTAACTTCTCAGTGGTGCACACTGTAGCGCATCAAGGCAAGAACGGACACATTCAACATGAAATTGGCGACCTACAAAGACGGCTCACGCGACGGACAACTCGTGGTGGTTTCGCGTGACCTGAGCACCGCCCATTATGCGACCGGCATCGCCAGCAAATTGCAGCAAGTGCTGGACGACTGGAACTTTTTGGCCCCGCAGCTCGAAGACCTGTACACCACGCTCAACCAAGGCAAAGCCCGCCACGCCTTCCCGTTCGACCCCAAGCAGTGCATGGCCCCTTTGCCCCGCGCCTACCAATGGGCCGACGGCTCTGCCTACCTCAACCACGTTGAGCTGGTCCGTGCGGCGCGCAACTCCGAAGTGCCCAGCAGCTTCTACAGTGACCCCTTGATGTACCAAGGTGGCAGCGATGACTTCATCGGCCCTTGCGACCCGGTGGTGTGCGCCAACGAAGCCTTTGGCATCGACTTTGAAGCCGAAATCGCCATCATCACCGGTGACGTGCCCATGCAAACCAGCGCTGATGACGCCATCGAAGGCGTTCGCCTGATCATGCTGGCCAATGACGTGAGCCTGCGCAACTTGATTCCAAACG
>CAYRBW010000172.1:0-5035 GCA_964422575.1 uncultured Limnohabitans sp. | reverse complement strand
CAAAAATGGTTCGTCAAGGGCCTGGTTGATACGGAAAAATAATAACTCCGGGGACAGACCAATGCGAAGCGTTGCTCTGTCACCGTCAAATCAATAACCTGGGAACAGACCCATGCGAAGCATTGCTCTGTCCCCGTCTGATCAAAGAAACCATGGCTGCAATTAATCTTTCCCACATCCTCAAAACCTACGGCTCTGGCGCCAAAGCCAACACCGTCATCCACGACCTGAGCGCCAGCATTGCCGACGGCGAGCTCGTCGTCATCGTCGGACCCTCGGGCTGCGGCAAGTCCACCTTGCTGCGCATGGTGGCGGGTCTAGAAGACATCTCTGGCGGCACCATCTCGATTGGTGATCGGGTGGTGAACGAGCTGGAACCGGCCGAGCGCGACATCGCCATGGTGTTCCAGAACTACGCGCTGTACCCGCACATGAGTGTGTTCGACAACATGGCCTATGGCCTGAAGATCGCCAAGCGCCCGATTGAAGAAATCAAGGCACGTGTGGACAAGGCTGCAAGCATCCTCGAATTGAGTCACCTGCTGCAACGCAAACCGCGCGAGCTGTCGGGTGGTCAGCGCCAGCGCGTGGCCATGGGCCGTGCCATCGTGCGCCAGCCGCAGGTGTTCCTGTTTGACGAGCCGTTGTCGAATCTGGACGCCAAGCTGCGAGCCCAGACCCGGCTGGAAATTCAAAAGCTGCACCGCGAACTGGGTATCACCAGCCTGTTTGTCACGCATGACCAAGTGGAAGCCATGACCCTGGCACAGCGCATGATCGTGATGAACGGCGGCCACATGGAACAGTTCGGCACGCCCGAAGAGGTCTACAACCGGCCCGCCAGCACCTTTGTGGCCGGCTTCATCGGCTCGCCGCCCATGAACCTGCTCCATAAAGCCCCCGGCACGCCCGAAGGCCAGATTTTGGGCATCCGCCCGGAGCACTTGGACATCACGCCCACGCCCAAAAACGGCAGCTGGACGCTGACAGTGGACACGGTGGAACTGCTGGGTGCCGAGCGCTTGGTGCACGCACGACTGGGCCAAGAAACGCTGACACTGCGGCTGGACGAGTCGCTGCCCGCACCACAGCCCGGCAGCACCTTCCACGCCACGCCACGCGCTGACCGCTTGCACTGGTTTGATGCGCAAACCCAAAAACGCATCACCTGAACCGACCATGCAACACTGGCCCTACCCCCGCTGGATCGCCCACCGAGGCGCAGGCAAGCTTGCCCCCGAAAACACCCTGGCTGCTTTCCGTTTAGGCGCGGCGCACGGTTACCGCATGTTTGAGTGCGACGCCAAACTCAGCGCCGACGGCGTAGTGTTTTTGATGCATGACACCACGCTGGAGCGCACCACCAACGGTCGCGGCATTGGCGGCGACAAACCCTGGCATGCCCTGTCGCAACTGGACGCTGGCAGCTGGCATTCACGCACCCATGCGGGTGAACCCCTGCCTACACTCGAAGCCTTGACCCGGTTTTGCCTGGCCAACCAGTACCTGCTGAACATCGAGATCAAGCCCACACCGGGCACTGAAAACGCCACGGGCAATGCTGTAGCCCGCCAGGCCGCTGAACTGTGGGCGGGAGCCGAAGTGCCACCACTGCTGACCTCCTTCAAACCCGATGCCCTTGCAGCCGCACAAGCAGCGGCCCCCGAGTTGCCACGCGGCCTGCTGATCGACACGCTGTGGGACGGCTGGTTAGGCGAAGCCCTGAACTTGGACTGTGTGGCCATAGTCGCCAACTTCGCTCTGTGGGACACCACCACCGTGGCCCGCGTGCACGATGCTGGTCTCAAGTGCCTGAGCTACACCGTCAACGACGAATGGGCCGCTGAGCATCTGCTGACCCTGGGCATGGACGGTATCATCACCGACCGGGTGGACTTGTTCAGCGCCGCGTAAAACAGACCTCTCAATCCGATCCACTCGACGGCCCTTGCTCATTCACATTTCAACCCAGGTACGAACATGCACTTTCCCAAAATCACACTGACACTGATGGCCTCGTGCATTGCCTTGAGTGCCTGGTGTCAAACCCCTCAAGGTGAAATCAAGCCAGGCGCGTTGGTGCACACACCAGAGTCAAGCCAGCAGGTCATCGCTGGTGCACAAGTGGCACTTCCAGCATCCTTGACGCAAGCAGGCATTTACCTGGGTCCTTTGAAAGACGCCCCACCGGTCAACAAGAGCCAAGTGCCTGTGGTGATGTTCATGCACGGTTCCTCAGGCTTGGGGCTCAAAGCGATTGGGGAATGGCAACGGTGGCTGGCTGGCATGGGTGTGGCCAGCATTGCCCCGGACTCATTTGGCCTGAAAAACCGGATGACTTACAACTCGCCCATTGATAAAGTGAACTACGAAAAAGTACACGCTTTGCGTGCTTCAGAGATTGCACTGACAGTTCAAACCTTGCGAAATTTGGCTTGGGCCGATCCAGCCAAATGGGTCTTGGCAGGCACCAGTGAAGGGGCTGTATCTGTAGCTCGTCACACGGGCCAAGAGTTCATCGGGCGAATTCTTTTCGCTTGGGGTTGTGAAGACAATTATTTTGTGCAATCTCACCGGACAGCCATTCCCGATGGACAGCCCGTGTTGAACATCATCAGTTCATCCGATCCTTATTTTTCACCCAGCAACAGCTGGATTGGCAACCCGAGTGCCGCGGGGCATTGCGGATCGGCTTTAAAAACCAACCAAAAAGCCAGCGTTGTTTTGATCCCCGGTGGACCTCACACTGTTTTGATGTTTCCACAAGCCAAAGGACCCGTAGAAGGCTTCTTGAAGGATCTCTTCAAAATTTAAAACGACTGTGAACCCCTTGCACCCTCAACGATGAGAGCGCTCTTTCATCGCCGAGCCCAGCCTCGCTGCATGAGCCATTCCAGCGTGGCAGCCACCAACACCAAAGCCGTGTAAGTGGCCATGGTGCCGTCGTTACCTTGCAAAATCAGACCGACCACCAAAACTACTGTTCCCATCAAACTGTGGGCGATCACGCGTTGCACGACCGAACGCGGGCTGGGCCCCATGACCCATCGACCCGCAAGGGGCATGAACAGTGCCAAGGCCAGTGCAGGCTGCACAAAATTGAACAAATGCAAGGTCAATTGCCAGACGGTCATGGTCTTGAACGGGTCGTGTACAAAAAATACAGGGCGAAAATTCCCAACAATTGTGCACTGAAAGCGCAACGATCATGGCGGCCCCGCAGCAACGGGATGGGGTTTCTATAATCAGCGCATGGCTGTTTGGACCCTGGGCTTGAATCACACCACTGCGCCGCTGGATCTGCGCGGTCGGTTTGCCTTCGCCTTGGACCAATTAGCCCCCACATTGCACGGTTTGCGCAACGATCTGGCTCTTGGCAATGCACAGACGCCCGAGGCGGCGATTTTGTCCACCTGCAACCGCACCGAGATCTATTGCGCCGCTGACCAATCAGCCACCAACGACACCTTGCGCTGGTTGGCCCAGGCGGGTGGTGTCTCGCCCCAAGAACTCCAAAACCACACTTATTTGCTAGAAGGCACCGACGCTGCGCGGCACGCGTTCCGGGTGGCCAGCGGACTTGACTCAATGGTGCTGGGAGAAGCCCAAATCCTCGGCCAACTGAAAGACGCGGTGCGCGCCGCCGAAGAGGCCGGCGCCTTGGGCACCACGCTCAACCAACTTTTTCAGCGCAGCTTTGCCGTGGCCAAAGAAGTGCGCACGGCCACCGCGATTGGCGCACACTCCATCAGCATGGCAGCCGCCTCGGTGCGCCTGGCCAGCCAGCTGTTTGAGGACCTCAAAGACATCAAAGTGCTGTTTGTCGGCGCGGGCGAGATGATCGAGTTGGTGGTGACTCACTTTGCAGCCAAACAGCCCAAAGGCATGGCCATTGCCAACCGCAGCCTGGAGCGCGGCGAAAAACTTGCCAGTCGTTTTGGGGCGGAAGTCATGCGCCTGGCCGACCTGCCCGAGCGCCTGTACGAGTTTGACGCCGTGATCAGCTGCACCGCCAGCACACTGCCCCTGATTGGCTTAGGCGCGGTGGAGCGGGCCCTCAAAAAGCGCAAGCACCGCCCCATGTTCATGGTGGATCTGGCTGTGCCGCGCGACATCGAGCCCGAAGTCAAAGCACTCGAAGACATTTACCTCTACACAGTGGACGACCTGGCCAGCGTGGTTCAGGCAGGCCAGGCACAGCGGCAAGCCGCGGTGGCCGATGCCGAAGTCATCATCGATGCAGGCGTGCAGAGTTTCAGCCATTGGCTGGGCCAACGCGATTCGGTACCACTGATCCAGCAACTGCACCAACAAGCCGACAACTGGCGAGAAGCCGAACTGGCTCGCGCCCGAAAACTGTTGGCCAAGGGCGATCACACCGATGCCGTGCTGGAAGCCCTGGCCAAGGGCTTGACGCAAAAGATGCTGCACGGGGCGCTGGCCGAATTGCGCAGCGCCGATCCGGCCCACCGCCAGCAGACCATGCAAGCGGTACAGCGCCTGTTTCTGCGGCAAGAGCGTTAGCGCTGGACGTTGTCGTTTGGTGCATAAGCGCTGACAACGACCTCGCACAAGCCCGCGTGCCGTACGTCGAAGTGCCAGCGCCCATCCCCCAAAATTCTGGTCGAATGAAACCCTTTCTCATCCAACAACTCGAACGCTACGCCCTTAGGCTGACCGAGCTGGACTTTTTGCTGTCGCGCGAAGACATCATGGGCGACATGACCCAGTTTCTGAAGCTGTCACGCGAACATGCCGAGGTTACCGCGGTGGCTTCGCGCTTTGCCCGACTTCAGCAGCGCAACGCCGATCTGGCCACTGCGCAAGCCATGCTAAACGACGACGACCTGCGGGACATGGCCGAAGAAGAAATCGCCAGCGCCAATGTCGAGCTGCAAACTCTGGAGGCCGACTTGCAGCGAATGCTGTTGCCCAAGGACCCGGACGACGCACGCCCGGCTTTTGTGGAGATCCGTGCAGGCACTGGGGGCGACGAGTCGGCCCTGTTTGCGGGCGACCTGCTGCGCATGTACAC
>CAYRBW010000171.1:0-5041 GCA_964422575.1 uncultured Limnohabitans sp. | reverse complement strand
GTTGTCGACCCAGATCTTGGCACCTGCAACGGCGATCAGACCGAACACCACGATGGACACGCCACCCATGATCGGCAGCGGGATGGCCTGGATGAGTGCGCCGAACTTGGGAGAGAAGCCCAGCAGCACAGCCATCAACGCAGCGATCAGAAAGATCGCAGTAGAGTAAATGCGGGTGGCGGCCATCACGCCGA
This sequence comes from uncultured Limnohabitans sp., assembly GCA_964422575.1. Classification (GTDB taxonomy): domain Bacteria; phylum Pseudomonadota; class Gammaproteobacteria; order Burkholderiales; family Burkholderiaceae_C; genus Limnohabitans_A. The sequence continues at coordinate 4,847 of CAYRBW010000171.1, read as the reverse complement.
TGTTTTCCGCGTAGGTGGTCACTCCGGTGCCGCCGGATGCGCCGCTGACCATGGTCGCCACGCCGTCGCCGATGAAGGCGCGGCCCATATAGGCGTCCAGATTCTTGCCGGTCATGGCAGTCACCGCCTTGATGTGGCCCAGGTTCTCGGCCACCAAAATGATGGCTACTGGCGCAATCAGTAGCATGGCTCGGCCATCGAATACCGGCGCAACGAACGTGGGCAGGCCAAACCAAGCAGCGCCCGCCACGCCCGAGAGGTCCAGTGGTTTGCCCAAACCCATGCCATTGGTCAGTACCGCGTAGATGACGCTGGCCATCATCAGGCCCACCAAAATCAGCAAGCGTTGCACCATGCCGCGCGAATACACGGCAACAAGACCCACGCTGACAAAGGTGACCAGTTGCATCCAGGCATCAAAGTCGCCAGTGGCCATGTTTTTGATGGGTATTCCCGCCAGGTTCAGGCCAATCACGGCCACCACCGCACCGGTGACCACCGGCGGCATCAGCCGCTCGATCCAGCCGGTGCCAATGGCTTGCACCACCAAGCCAATCAGGGTGTAGAGTGCGCCGCAGGCGATGATGCCACCCAGTGCCACGCCCATGTTTGCGTTTGGCGCTTTGCCCGCGTAGGCGGTGGCGGCAATCACCACGCCGATGAAGGCAAAGCTGGAACCCAAGTAGCTGGGTACTTTGCCGCCGGTGATGACAAAAAAGATGAGCGTGCCGATGCCGCTCATCAAAATGGCGATGTTCGGGTCAAAGCCCATGAGAATGGGGGCCAGTACGGTGGCGCCAAACATGGCAATCACATGTTGTATGCCCATGACGGCTGTGTGCGGCCAGGGCAAGCGCTCATCAGGGCCGATCGTGCCGCCTTGCCGCAGCACCTCAGGGTTCTGGGTTTTCCATCCAAACATCGACATGGCAATCTCCTTGTGTGAAATGAGAATCCCATGCTAACGCAGTACGAAGTAGTGCTCCGATACCTTGGTGACGCGGTGCTGCAGGCACAATCGTGTCTGTCTGTTTGCCACATTGCGAAGGAGGACCCCGGCATGACCGCTATTGACCCCGCCACACGCGCCCAAGTGCACCTGATTGACCATCCCTTGGTGCAGCACAAGCTCACGCTCATGCGCAAGAAGGACGCCAGCACCAGCAGCTTTCGCCGCTTGCTGAATGAATTGGCCAGCCTGATGATTTACGAAGTGTGTCGCGACATGCCTTTGCAGGACGTACAAATCGAGACACCACTGGAGACCACAACCGGTCGCATGATTGACGGTAAGAAGTTGGTGTTCGCCAGCATTCTGCGCGCTGGCAACGGCATTCTGGATGGTGTGTTGTCGGTGGTGCCGGGTGCACGCGTTGGTCACATTGGCCTTTATCGTGACCCGAAAACGCTGCAGGCGGTGGAGTATTACTTCAAGATGCCCAAGACTATGAACGAGCGCGATGTGATCGTGGTCGACCCGATGCTGGCCACTGGCAATTCGGCCGCTGCAGCCATTGAGCGGCTGAAACAGTGTCAGCCGCGCTCAATCAAGTTTCTGTGCTTGCTGACTTGCCCCGAGGGCATCAGTACGCTACAGCGCGAGCACCCCGACGTGCCGATTTACACCGCTGCCATTGACCGCGAACTCAATGACCACGGCTATATCTTGCCGGGCTTGGGCGATGCGGGGGATCGGATTTTCGGAACCCAGTGAACAGGTTGGCCTGATGACCTGACCATGCCTCGCGAATTGTTGGGCACCTCAAGGGCGGGGCAATGGGTCTGACAGGAAGGCGGTCTGCCATTGTGCTGTGTGCAGGTCCACCAAGTCTTGTCTGCCCAGCAGATGCGCACTCTTAATCAGTTGCCTGACCACCACCGGTTCGGGTGAGTAGTGCAGCATCTCCAGACTGGTGGCCAGCACCCATTCGGCGTTTTGCGGGGTGACGGGGGTGAGGCTCAGCTCGGCAAACGTGGCAGAGCGGGAAAAAAACCAGCTGCTGTGTGCAGCTGCCAGAGGGTTGTGGCGCCAGAGGGAACAGCGCTTGTGCGCAGGCATGTAGATTTGGCGTGCTTTTGTATAGTCAGCCCCCACGATGAAGACGATCGCCAATACCAGTGCACCAGTCAGCCTGATGCGGGTCTTGTCTGCACGGGCGATTAAGTGTGGGGGCATGAGCAAGGTACCGCACAGCAGCACCGCCATTTGAAACGGACCATACCAAAGGGGAAACTCCAACAGGCTGTGCAGGCCAATCACGGCCAAAACTGACCAAGCCAGTTGCGTGCTGGGTATGCGACAAAGCCATGGCCTGCTCCAAGCCAGCAGGGCCAGCAAGGCCAATCCCAGTGCGACGGTGATGGGCAAGCCCAAAGTGACGGCCAAGTGCAAAGGCAAGTTGTGGGCATTGCCCAAAATGGCGCAGAACCTGTTTTCCGGTCCATCGGCAAAGGGCGTGATGTAGTGGGCGTATTTGAGTTCGTCCCAGCCCCAACCCCACCAGGGCTTTTGGCCAATGAGCTGCAGCACATTGGTCCACAACACGCGCCGACTGCCGCAACCTTCGTCGTGGCCCATGCGTGTCAGGGCCCCCACCATCTCTTGCTCAGAGGCCACGCTCAGCAAGCCGGGCAAGGCCCAGTTGGCCAACAGGTAAATGGCCAGAGCCCACAAAGCCAGCCGAAGTGACAGCTGATGCGCCTCAAAACGGCTGCGATAGGCCCAGAACGCGACCAAACCCACGATGAGCAGCATGTGCAGCAAGCCCGTGCGCGAGGCGGTGGCGGCATTGCCAACAGCCAGCAAGACCAGCACCCATGCGGCTTGACGTGTTTTAAGACCCTGTGCTTGCCACCACAGCACCGACAAAACGCCCATGGCCAACAGGGTTGCAAGTTGGTTGCGTTGTCGCAGGTTGGCGGCGGCCTCTCCCACGGTGGCCGGCACATGAAGCCATGGGCTGAACGGCGCAGCTGCGCCAAAGTATTGAACCAGGCCCATCACGCTGCTGAGCATGGCTGCAGCTGTCCACGCGCGTGCGATGTCCAAGGGCTTGAGGGCTTGGCCCCAAAGCAGCAAGCAAGCGATGCAAGCCCAGCTGATCAGCAAGGGTACGGTATTGGGTTGTGGTGATGGGGACCACGGCTGAATCCAGGGCAGCAACATCAAGATGCCCATCAGCAAGTTCCTGGGCCAGGATGGTTTTCTCAAAGAAGTGTCTGGGGGGGTCAGCAGCATGAGTGCGTCACCATGAAAACGCCCTGTGTTCAGCAGGGCGTCGGCGTGGGCGAAAGACGTTCAGGACGCTTTGCACGAAGCGGGCAGGTACTTCACTGGCAAACCATTGCTACTGGCTGGTCCGCAGCGCCAGCCCGCGATGGTTTTTCCACCATCGGTGTTGCCTTTGACCGGTGTTTCACCCGTCTGCAAGGGGGTCAATGCAATGCTGTTGGCCGAGGCGCTGGTGCTGCCGCGCAAGGCGTCGTGCTTGCCGACCACAGTGATCACACCATTCGCGTCGACCGCCACACTGGCGACATATTTGCTGGACTGGCTTTCACAAACTGTGGGCAAGGTGGCAGAGACATTGGCATCAGACGATGAGCTGACCGCTTCGTTGACGGCTGTTTTGCAACCATTGGCTGCCAACAGCATTTCGGACACCTTGGCCCGAATGGTGTAGTCCTGATAAGCCGGCAAGGCCAGCGCACCCAAAATACCGATGACCGCGATCACGATCATCAGTTCAATCAAAGTCAAGCCTTGTTGTTTTTTTTGCATGGTTCCTCCCTCTGGCCTAGGGTTCGATGGTAAAGCATTCAACCACCGAACGCCTGTTTTCAGCTCAAGAGATGGCGTCTTCAGGGCGTGCCGGACGGCGAGCCATGACGATTTTGCCCAAAACCAGCACCAGCAAAGCACCAGCAATGCCCAAGCCGTAACCCCACGCTTTGTCTTGTGGGAGATAAGCCACCAAGCCCGGATCGGTTTGGATCATGGTGCCCGCGATCCAGCCCAGCAGCATGCCGCCAGCGGTGATGATGATCGGGAAGCGGTCCATCAACTTGAGCACCAACTGGCTGCCCCAAACCATGATTGGGATACTGACCAGCAGGCCAAAGATGACCAAAGGCATCTGGTGGTCAGCGTTGCCCGAAGTCTGGGCGGCACCGGCGATGGCGATCACGTTGTCCACGCTCATGACCAAGTCGGCAATGATCACGGTTTTGACTGCACCCCAAAGCTTGTCGCTGCCCTGGATATTGCTGTGGTCATCCTCCTCATCTGGGGTGAGCAATTTCACGCCAATCCAGATGAGCAAGAGCGCGCCGACGAACTTGAGGAAAGGAATGGCCAGCAGGGTGAGTGCGAAAAAGATCAGGATGACGCGCAGCACGATGGCACCTGCGGTGCCCCATATGATGCCTTTGGTGCGTTGGTGGTCGGGTAATTGGCGGCAAGCCAGTGCAATCACCACGGCGTTGTCGCCACCCAGCAGGATGTCAATCATGATGATCTGGCCGACAGCGAACCAGAAATGGGGGGTCAGAAATTCTTCCACGGTGTTCCTTTTGTCATGGACGTGAGATCCATGAAGCATGAGTTCTAAAAAACCAAAAGCCGGATTGTCCCGCAGGACATCCGGCTTGGCTAGTGTGGCAAACCACAGCCCTGTTCAGGGCTTGGGCTTATGGCTCAAGGGTAAACCCTGATTACTTCAACTGCGCCTTGAGCAATTTGCCCAATTCAGATGGATTGCGCGTGACGATGAAGCCGCACTCTTCCATGATGGCCAGCTTGGCATCGGCCGTGTCGGCGCCGCCGGAAATCAGCGCGCCGGCATGGC
>CAYRBW010000170.1:0-5049 GCA_964422575.1 uncultured Limnohabitans sp. | reverse complement strand
GGCGTGTGGTGTGTCAGGCGCGAACCCAGCCAGATGCCAGGCAGCGAGCCCGCCAGCAGTTTGGCTAACAAAGGCCAGTCCACCGAGCCAAGGGATGCATGGCCCAAACCCGCCACCAAGGTCAGGGGCACGGCATAAGCGATGTCGGCCGCCACGATGCGGGGCAGGGGCAAAAGCGGGTAGAGCAAAAGCAGCACGGTCACGCCAATCGCCCCCGCGCCGACCGAGGTGAGGGTGACCAAAGTGCCGATCAGCGCCCCAAACAGCACCGGCAGACTCCAGTGGCGTGGTGTGCTGGCATGGGCCTCGTCGATGGCGGCCAGGTGGCGGGGCAGTCTTTTGCCCCGCACGGCTTTGAACAGCATGGCGGCCGCAGTGAGCAGCAGGGCCACACCCAGCGTGGTGGTCATCAGCGACTGTACTTCGGCTGAGGCGGGGCCGACCCAGTGCAAAAAGCCCAAAGTCACCAGACAGGCCGGGATGCTGCCTGCGCTCAGCAGACCGACCACGCGCCAAGGCACGACGCGCTGGCGGGCAAAGCTCACAGTGCCGCCCAGCTTGGTGAACGCCGCAAACAGCAGATCGGTGCCCACGGCCATGTAAGGTTTCACGCCAAAGAAAAAGATCAGCAGCGGCGTCATCAAAGAGCCCCCACCCACCCCGGTCAAGCCCACGATGATGCCGACAAAGAAACCTGCAAAGACATAGCCCAAATCAACCATGGGCGGTACTGTAATGGCGCTTTATGCCAAAACAAACGATTTATTCGTTGTGTATATATTATTTTTAAGCATAAGGAGCAACGCAGGAAGCCCCCCGAACAATCAAGGCAGCAGCGGAGCGCACGTACAAAGCTTAGGGTAATGGCATCAATTGTTGTTTGCTTGGGAAACCCCTAATTCATTGAGCGTTTCAAATGACAGCATGCCTGTCGCAATTCTTCGTTTGTTTTGGTAACTTTGGATTGCTTGCCATGTCTTGCGACCCAGCTTACCGTCAGGTTTTCCAAGGCTTTCACCGGCAGATATCAGTGCGATTTGCAACTTTTCAATCAGTGGTTGTGACAAATCACTCTCGCACAAAACCCGACGCCAAACCAATTGGGGTGAGCCTGTGTGAACCTTGACTGGAATATCTCGAACTTTTGCTTCGAGTGTTTTTGGCATGATCTGAGGACCCTGTTCTACCGATCTGTAGGGAAGGGCGATTTGCTGTGCTGCAATCTCGTGCGCTTGTGCGCGCCCATTTTCCTCAAGTACCCATCGCAAGACGGTTTTGTACTGGGCTGGAGTGATCTCTTCCCGGGTAGATTCAGGGGTCACGAGTACTTTTTTTGTGATGGTTTGATACCGGGCAGGAATTTCTCGGATGCATTGGGTTTTTTGAAGACTTTTGGCATCCGGGGTGACTGCACGTTGACCAGGTGAACGGCATGTTTGCAGGATATTTCGTGCCGATTCAACAAGCACGTCCTCTTTTTTTTCTTCATAAACAGCAGGTACGATTGTGATCCGGCGAATTTCGTCACTGACCTTGATCTGCTCTTGTACTGCTTTGAATCGAGGTGGTATAACTTTGAACGTTTGCGCACCGTCTTTGACTGTGACAGTCTGCTGCTTTTGTTGAACGACTGCCGGTGAAATATCGTAAGTAATGGCACCTTCTCGGATGACTACCAGGCTGATGTGTTCTTGGGTGAGGGGGTTCTTAACCATCTGAGCCCAACATTGATTGCTTTCAATGACCGGGTCTTGCAAGGGATGGGGCTGCGAAACCTCGGCACGATTTGCAGCATCGTTCACAGGCGCAGTCAGTGCCGTTGAAGGCACTTGGGGCACTGAGGGGGAGGCATTGATGGCTGTGATCGGAATACGTCGGATGGTGGTGGACGTTTTCACTTCAGACCGCTCTTGCATATTCGACCATTCTGTTGCTGTCAAGATTCTTGGAGGAGCAGCGTCTGCATTTTGAATTTTGGTTGGATACACGCCAGTGCATGCCTGTATGCCCAAAGCGATGCCTAAGCACCCTGTGATTTTTATGCTCTTAAACAAGCGATTCTTTATTGCAGCGTTCAAAAGGATCAGCATGGCAGTTAGGAATTTAGAAAAACATGAGGAGGCTACCAGCGGCAGCGGCATGACACCATTCTACTTACATAAACTGTCTCTATTCCAGATGAACTTAGCTGGGATAACTTGATGCCCAGAATCAGGTCTGCAATCGGCCCAGCTGTGGGCATCTCAAAAAGTGCCCGGATATTCAGACCTTACGGTATGCAAGAGAACAAGGTCGGCTGGTAAAGTCGCGTTATTGAAGTTATGCCTCGGACTACTACCTTTATGAATCACATCATTGCAGCAGGTCTGCTGGCCACCACCACCCTGGCCGCGGCCCAAACACCCATCCGCATCGGCGAAATCAACAGCTATTCCGCCATCCCTCAGTTCACCCAGCCCTACAAACAAGGTTGGCAGTTGGCTGTCGAAGAAATCAATGCACAGGGCGGATTGCTGGGCCGCAAGGTTGAAGTTATTGCCCGCGACGATGCAGGCAAACCCGAAGAAGCCCTGCGCCACGCCATCGAGCTGAGTTCGAAAGAGAAAGTGGACGTGTTGGCGGGGGGCTTTTTGTCCAACATTGGCCTGGCACTGGCCGACCACGCCGCCAAAAACAAACGCCTGTTTGTGGCCAGTGAGCCGCTGACGGATGCCATCGTTTGGGACAAAGGCAACCGTTACACCTTCCGTCTGCGCCCCAGCACCTACATGCAAGCGGCCATGCTGGTCGAAGAAGCCGCTAAACTGCCCGCCAAGCGCTGGGCCACCATTGCGCCCAACTACGAATATGGTCAAAGCGCCGTGGCCAGCTTCAAGGAGCTGCTCAAGGCCAAGCGCCCCGATGTGGAGTTTGTGAGCGAGCAGTGGCCCGCACAGGGCAAGATCGACGCGGGTAGCACGCTGACCGCCACCATGGCCAGCAAGCCCGATGCGATTTTCAATGTGACCTTTGGCGCGGACCTGGCCAAGCTTGTGCGCGAAGGCAACCAGCGCAACGTCTTTCCCAAGACGCCTGTGGTGTCCTTGCTGTCGGGCGAGCCCGAGTACCTGGAAGTGCTGAAAGACGAAACGCCCAAGGGCTGGATCGTGACCGGTTACCCCTGGGATCAGCTCGACAACAAAGAGCACGCCAGCTTTGCCGCCAACTACTACAAGAAGTTCAACGAGAACCCTAAGGTCGGCTCGGTGGTGGGTTATGCCACCATGCAGGCCATCTTTGCAGGCATCAAAAAAGCCAACTCGACCGACAACGAAAAACTGGTCATCGCCATGCGGGGCGTGAAGTTCAGCACGCCGTTCGGGCCTGCCGAGTTTCGCGCCATTGACCAGCAATCCACCATGGGTGCTTATGTGGGTAAGCTCGACCAGCGCGGCGGCAAGGGCACCATGGTCCAGTGGCGTTATGCCGACGGCAAGAACTACCAGCCGACCGATGCCTATGTGAAATCGCGCCGCCCAGCGGACGCGATGAAGTAAAGCCTTTCGGGTTTCATAAAAACAGGCCCGTCAAGGGCCTGTTCTCATTGGGGTTTGGCTTTTGCTGCGTAGCGCGCAGCTGCCAGATGTTTGGCCAATGCGGCCTCCAAGGGCAAAGGCGCGTTGTCAAGCCAAGCCGCCACGAGTTCGCCGCACAACACCGCCAGGCTGATGCCGCGCGCGCCCATACCGGCGCTGAGCCATAGGCCCGGCAAACGTTCGTTGTCGACAGGGCCTACAGTGGGCAGGCGGTCGGGCAGGGTGCAGCGCAATCCCGCCCAACCCTGCACGTGCTCAGGCTCAAACTGCTTGTGCATCGCGGCCCCCAAGTCGGGCAGCAGGGCGGACAAGCGCAACCGATTGGCCGCGTGGTCTTCGACTCGCACGGGGGCTTGCTCGCAGTTGCGCTCAAAGGTCGAGCCGATGTACCAGCCTGCAGGCCCCTCGGGTGTGGGCACGCCGCTGATGAAGCTGCCGTGGCCGTTCACTGGAAAGGGCGGCAACAGCTGGCGCTGCGCCTCGTTCAAATCGTTCATGAGCCCAAAGCTCACTTGCCCGCGCAAGGGGTTTAGCGGCACGGCAAAGCCGGGCAGGGGGCGCAGCAAAGCCAGACTGTCAAAGGCACTGGCCACCACCAGCAAGGGGGCCTGCCCCAGCACCTGGCCTTGCGTGTCGGTCACGGTCCACGAATCGCCTTGGCGTTCAATGTGCTGAGCCGTTTGCCCCCACTTGACTTGCACACCCGGTGTTTGCAGTTGCGCCGCTACCAGTTGGCTGGGCCTGATCCAGCCTGCCAGGCTGTGCCAAAGTGCCGGTGTGTTGGGCGGCAGGCCTGCTGCGGCAACTTGCTCGGGGCTGGCCTGTGTGCTGCCCAGGCTAGGCGCATCGAACTCGTTGCCAGAGGTGGGGTCTTGCGCGGTGTGGGTTTTGGGCAGCCGGCGTTTGCCCGCCAGGTTGTGTTCCAGAACCCCCGTCAAGGCCCAGTCGGTGCCACTTTGCAGCAGTGTCTGGGCGCGATGTAACGTGGCCTGCACGCCCGCCCGTGTGATGCGAGACAGCACGTTGTCGTCCGGCGAGACATGGGGTGCGGCCAAACCTGCAGGCAGGCCAGAAGCCCCTGCGCCAATGCCCGGGGCGTGATCGATGACGGTGACGGACCAGCCGCGTACAGCCAGACTGTGCGCTACAGCAGAGCCCGACAAGCCCGCTCCAATCACCAGTGCCTGACGTACCAGGGGCCGGTAGCTTAAAGCGTCGGGGGGCGCGTGGGTTGCTGCCAACTTCAGTTGGCTGCTGGCGGTACGTAGCCTTGGGCCGTGTCAGCGCCCGAACCAAAGAAATGGTTTTCCATTTGACGAGCCAGGTACTGGCGGGCGCGCAGGTCAGCCAAGTTCAGGCGGTTTTCATTGACCAGCATGGTCTGGTGCTTGAGCCAGGCGGCCCAAGCTTGCTTGCTCACATTTTCCCAGATGCGCTTGCCCAGCTCGCCGGGGTAGGGCGCAAAGTCCAGACC
>CAYRBW010000169.1:0-5067 GCA_964422575.1 uncultured Limnohabitans sp. | reverse complement strand
GCATAGCGCTGCTGGATTTCGCTGCCACGGATTTTGAGCAGACCTGCAATGTCGAGCGGATTCTTGCCCGATTTCTCGGCCGACAGCACGCGCAGCACCAGCATTTCGAGTGCCACGATGTCGACTTCGAGCTTGGCGATTTCGTCACGGAAGCGCAGGTCGTCATAAACGCCTTCGGCCTTGGCAATCCGCTTCAAGCGCTCAAGTTCCCGTTTGGCGCGGTTCACGTCAGCGATGTTGGTGCGCTCGTGGGCCAGCAGGTGTTTGGCGTAGTTCCAGCCTTTGTTTTCTTCGCCCACCAAGTTCTCGGCGGGAACTTCGACATTGTCAAACCAGACCTCGTTGACCTCGCACTCGCCGTCAAGCAGCTTGATCGGGCGCACGGTGATGCCGGGCGTCTTCATGTCGATCAACAAGAAGGAAATCCCGGTTTGCGGTTTGCCTTCGGTGCTGGTGCGCACCAGACAGAAGATCCACTCGCCGTATTGACCGAGGGTCGTCCAGGTTTTTTGACCGTTGACAATGTATTTGTCGCCCACGCGCTCTGCGCGGGTTTTGAGGGATGCCAAGTCCGAACCAGAACCCGGTTCGCTGTAGCCCTGGCTCCACCAGACTTCACCACTGGCGATGCCGGGCAAAAAGCGCTTGTGCTGTTCGGCGTTGCCGAAAGCCATGATCACGGGTGCCACCATCACCGGGCCAAAAGGCACGACACGAGGGGCACCGGCCAGGGCGCATTCTTCTTCAAACAAATGCTTTTGCACGGCACCCCAGCCTGGGCCACCAAACTCCGTGGGCCAACCCCAACCGAGCCAGCCTTTTTTACCCAAAATCTTGGCCCAGCGTTGCATGTCGTCACGCGTCAGGCGCATGGCGTTGTGCACTTTGTGTGAAATGTCAGCGGGCAAGTTTTCCTTGACCCAGGTGCGAATTTCATCGCGAAATGCGAGTTCTTCGGGGGTAAATGCCAAATCCATGGGGAACCTTCTCCGGTGGGGTGGTGACTGCTCCGATGCGCAGCACATTCAAAATCAAACGGTCGTGCTTTTTATCATGCCGCGGCAACTGAAGCCTGTCTTGGGTGCGACAAAAATGAAGGCTTGTTTGGACTTTTGGCGCGCACTTTTGTGGGTTTTTGCCGGAGCTGCGGTGCGGGGATAATCCGTCACAAACCATGAAAAACATTGTCATTTTGATTTCTGGCTCGGGCTCCAACATGGCCGCCATCGTGCGCGCCGCAGAGCAAGGCCGCTGGGTCGAGCGTTTGAATGCCCGCGTGGCTGCTGTGATGAGCAACCGAGCCGATGCCGAGGGCTTGCGTTTCGCCAAAGACCAAGGCATCGCTACCGTGGTGCTGAGCCACAAAAGCTTTGCCAGTCGTGAAGCATTCGACCAAGCCTTGGTGTCCGAAATCGACCTCTTTTCTCCTGCTTTGGTGGTTTTGGCAGGCTTCATGCGGATCTTGACGCCCGCTTTTGTGGCGCATTACGAAGGGCGTTTGCTCAACATTCACCCATCTTTGCTGCCCGCGTTTCCGGGGCTCCATACACACCAGCGCGCCATCGACGCCGGGTGCCAATTTGCAGGTGCCACGGTGCATCAGGTCACGGCAGAGTTGGATCATGGGCCTGTCTTGGCGCAGGCGGTAGTGCCTGTGTTGCCGGATGACAGTGCCCAGACCCTGGCCGATCGGGTGCTGACGCAAGAGCACCAGATTTACCCGCGTGCAGTGGCCGAATTTTTGCGCACTTTGCAGGATTAGATCGCTGGCTTGACCCCTGGGCTGAACCAACGAAAGCCCATGCCTGTACCCAGCCCACTGCCTCAGCAAATTTTCAGTCTCCAATTCGCGTGAAGCGCGGCTGGACCAAACCATTGAATTCGGCGACATCGGCAAACATGGCGGCAGGCCTGACCCACAGGCCTTGGTCGCCGTAAAGGGCTTGGTACAAGGTCATAGGTTGTAGGTCTTCACTGTGGCGCACGGTGCCCAGTACTCGGTATTGGCCACCTTTGTAGTGCCGGTAAAGGCCTTTGGGTGTTTCGATCAATGCGGGAAGGGGCTCTGACATGGCGTACTTTCTGTGTGGTGAGCAATCGGGTGGGCCGGGATGGGACAATACAGACCTATGCATCCAAAAGCCCTTTTGGACGCCTGCGCCGATCTGGTCAGGCTGGTCCTCCAATTTGAACATCCTGCCGACGCCGTGGTGTCGCGCTATTTTCGTGAGCACCGCTCGCTCGGTCCGCGTGAGCGTGCCACCTTGGCTGAAACGGCCTTTGCCGTCTTGCGTAAAAAACTGCTGTTTGAGCAATTGGCCCGCTCGGGTTCGGGTGCCAAAGAACGCAAGCTCGCTATTTTGGGCTTTTTAGGCCCGCGTGACTTTTTGGCTGCGGCCTTGAACGACACCGAAAAACAATGGTTGGCCACGTGCGACGCGATTCCGGCCGACGCTTTGATGGCCCCTCACCGCCATAACCTGCCTGAGTGGATGGCTCAAGCTTTGCAGGCTCAATTGGGTGACGATTTTTGGGTCTTAGCCGAGAACCTGCAACAACCGGGCACGCTCGATTTGCGGGTCAACATGTTTCAAGCCAAGCGCAGCGAAATTCAAAAAGAGCTGGCGCAGGTCGGTATCTCAGCCATGCCGACGCCTTACTCCCCTTGGGGTTTGCGGTTGGAAGGTAAACCCGCCTTGCAAAAAACCGAAGCCTTCACCCGTGGCGCGATCGAGGTGCAGGACGAAGGCTCCCAATTGTTGGCCTTGCTGGTGGACGCACACCGCGGTGAGATGGTGGTTGATTTTTGTGCGGGTGCGGGCGGTAAAACGCTGGCGCTGGGCGCTTCCATGCGCAGCACGGGCCGTTTGTATGCTTTTGATGTGTCGGGTCACCGCCTGGATGCGCTCAAGCCCCGCATGGCGCGTAGTGGTTTGTCGAATGTGCATCCGGCCGCCATCGCACACGAGCGTGATGACCGCGTCAAGCGCTTGGCGGGCAAGATCGACCGCGTGTTGGTTGACGCGCCTTGCTCGGGCCTGGGCACCTTGCGCCGCAACCCCGACTTGAAATGGCGTCAAAAGCCCCAAGCTGTTCAAGAGTTGACCGAGAAGCAGCAAAGCATCTTGCAAAGCGCTTCGCGCATGGTCAAGTCGGGCGGACGTTTGGTGTATGCCACTTGCAGCGTTTTACCCGAAGAAAACGAGTTGATCGCACAAGCCTTCAGTGCCGCCAATCCGGACTTTGTGCCTATGAATGTGGCGCAAGAGCTGGAACGACTCAAGGTGCCCGATGCGGCCAGCTTGTGCTCGCCTGCGGCATCGCAAGATGCGATGCCCAGTGGCACATTCTTGCGTTTGTGGCCTCATCGTCATGCCACGGATGGATTTTTTGCCGCAGTGTGGGTTAGAAAGTAACCATTTAAGACGCATTGCTAGCGGTTTCGGTTGAAATGACTGTCTTTTTGTGGGCAGAAAACTTAAAATTAACAGATTGCCTGAAATCAGGCGTTCGTAGAAAGATAGACTCATGTTGTTGCCTGATTGGGCTTTTGGGGATGCATTGGTTCATTGGATGGGCCACGGCCTGTTCGATTTGTCGTGGTGGCAAGTGGTGTTGATCACCTTGGGCCTGACCCACATCACCATCGCCAGCGTCACGATTTTTTTGCACCGTCACCAGGCGCACCGCGCTTTGGACTTGCATGTGATTCCTTCGCACTTTTTCCGTTTCTGGCTTTGGTTGACCACCGGTCAAGTGACCAAGGAATGGGCCGCCATTCATCGCAAACACCACGCCAAGTGCGAGCAAGCCGAAGACCCACACAGCCCGCATGTGTATGGCATCAAAGCCGTGTTGTTCACCGGTGCTGAGCTGTACCGCAAGGAATCCAAGAACTTGGAAACCATGAAACGCTACGGCCATGGCACTCCAGACGACTGGATTGAACGCAACCTGTACACCCGCTTTTCTTGGCAAGGCGTGGCCCTGATGCTGATCATCGATGTGGCCCTGTTCGGCTTCTTAGGCCTGACGGTGTGGGCCGTGCAAATGGCCTGGATTCCGATCACGGCCGCCGGCATCATCAACGGTGCAGCCCACTACTGGGGTTACCGCAATTTCGAGGCACACGACGCCAGCACCAACATTTCGCCTTGGGGCATCCTGATCGGTGGCGAAGAGTTGCACAACAATCACCACACTTACCCCACATCGGCCAAGTTGTCGGTCAAGCCCTACGAATTTGACATCGGTTGGTTGTACATCCGTGTATTGGAAACCTTGGGCATGGCGACCGTCAAAAAGACCGCGCCCCGGTTGGCTTATGGTGACATTCGCCCGGTTGCAGACGAGAAGACGCTGGAAGCCCTGATCGCCAACCGTTATGAGGTGATGGCAGGTTATGCACGCAATCTGCGCGCGGTGATGCAACAAGAGGCCGACAAGCTCAAACTGGATGCGAATGTGCTGCAAGCGGCCAAGCGTTGGTTGCACCGCGATGCAGCCAAGGTGCCTGCAGACGCACAGGCGCAACTCAAGCAAGCGCGTGCTGCCAGCCCGGTGCTCGACAAGATGGTGCAAATGCGCGAAGAGCTCAGCCATATTTGGCTCAACACTTCCCATTCGCGCGAGCAATTGGCCGCTGACTTGCAAGCCTGGTGCCGCCGGGCCGAAGAAAGTGGTATCGCTGCTTTGCGTGACTTTTCGGTGAAGTTGCGCGCCGTTCGCCAGACTGCCTGAGTAAGCCGTTTCAGGTTAAATGCAAACAGGGTCTTCTGGCCCTGTTTGCATTTTGGAATGGACTCTTTCAGCTCTGGCGCAGTCGGTGTTTGATGTTGGGGCTGAACCCACTAAACGACTGATCGTCCTTTTGCCTTGTCGGCTGTTTCCCCAGCTTCAGCACTGCATGCATAGCCACAGTTTTGAACATGACCAAGGGGCGCATTGAGACGTGAACCGCATGGCCTGCACAGCGCCATTTTCCAGACATAAAAAAACCCGCTGTGTACACAGCGGGTTTTTTTGCGGTGCGCCCGGCACGGGCGCACTCTTGGAGGTGCAAGTCCT
>CAYRBW010000168.1:0-5082 GCA_964422575.1 uncultured Limnohabitans sp. | reverse complement strand
AACCTGACCCGGGTTGATGACATCCTGCGTGAGCTGAACGCCAATCTGGAAAAGCTTGAAAAGCAGGCCGAAGTGGCCCAGCGCTATAACAATTTGCAGGCAGACAGCACGCTCAAGCAATGCCAACTGTGGTTTTTGAAGCGCCGAGACGCCGAGGCCGACCAAGGCCGCATGAAGTCCGACGTGGACCAAGCAGTCAATGCACTGGAATCGCGCATGGCCGATCTGCGCCACGTCGAGGCCGATCTGGAAACCATTCGCCAAGCGCATTACGCGACGGGTGACCAGGTTAACCAAGCGCAAGGCGCTTTGTACGAGGCCAGCGCCGAGGTTGGCCGCTTGGAGGCCGAAATCCGCTTCGTGGTCGAAGGCCGCCAACGCGCAGAGCAGCGCTTGCAGCAGTTGGTGGAGCAAACGGCTCAGTGGGGAACCCGTAGCCAGGACGCGCAGGCCGAGCTTGAAACGCTTTCCGAGCAGGCTGCCATGGCCGAAGACCAGAGCATGACGCTGGCCGCCCAGCTCGAAGACCAAGCCATGGCCCTGCCTGATTTAGAAGAGGCCCTGCGCAAAGCCCAAAATGACGCGACTGCTCAACGCGTCAGCGTGGTGCAGGTGCAGCAGCAAATTGGCGTTCTGGCCGCAGACCAGCGCAACGTTGCAGAACAATTGCGCCAGCTCGAAAATCGCCACGAACGTCTGCTGACAGACCGCAACGCGCTGGCCGCACCCGATGAGGCGCGGCTGCAGAACCTCCAAGAGCAGCTGGCCGCAGCTGGGGCGCAAGCGTCCGAGTCGGAAGCTCGCCTGCACGAATTGCAAGAGACTGTGCCCGCGCTGGACGAAGACCGCCGAGAGCGTCAAAAAGCGGTCAACGATGAATCTGCCCGCTTGGCGGACCTGAGTGCCCGCATCGAAGCGCTCAAGGCCTTGCAGGAAAAAGTCCGCACCGATGGCAAGCTCAAGCCTTGGCTCACCAAGCACGGCATGGATGGGTTGGAAGGCTTGTGGAGCCGTATTCACATCGAGTCGGGTTGGGAAAACGCGCTGGAATCGGCTTTGCGTGAGCGCTTGTCGGCACTGGAAGTCTCGCGTCTGGACATGGTCCGCTCTTTTGCCAAGGATGCACCGCCAGCCAAATTGTCTTTCTTCACCTCGCCCTTGGCATCCACCGCTGTCCCGCGCAGCGGTATGCCCGGCGGCTGCGCTCCATTGGCACAAAAACTGCGCATATCGGACGCGGGCTTGTCGGCCCTGGTGACCGACTGGCTACAAGGCTGCTACACCGCACCCAACATGGAAGACGCGCTGGCCTGGCGCAGTCAGCTCCAAGCGGGTGAAGCCCTGTTTGTGCAAGCCGGTCATGCGGTGGACCTCAACAGCGTAGTGTTCTACGCGCAAGACTCTGAACAAGCCGGTTTGCTGGCCCGCGCTCAGGAAATCGAGAACTTGGAAAAGCAGCAGCGCGCCCAAACCCTGATTGCCGAAGATAGCCGCAGTGCACTGGTGCGGGCAGAAGCAGCTTATGCCGATGCCTCGCAGCGTTTGATCACCGTGCGCCGTGAATCGGCCGAGAGCCAATCGCGCGCCCACGAGCTTCAAGTTGAAACTTTGCGCCTGTCGCAGCTGGTGGAGCAAACTCGCGCCCGCAGCGAGCAAATCAGCAAGGACTTGGCCGAAGTCGAGACCTTGCTCGATGAGCTGCAAGAGCGCCGCGTCACAGCCGAAGCCCGCTTTGAAGAGCTGGACATGCAGCTGGCCGACACGCAAGAGCGCCACGCCCAGCTGGACGAGCGTGTGATTGAGGCCGAGCGCAAATTGGCCGAATGCCGCGAGCAACAACGCAGCTTGGAGCGCCGTGCCCAAGAGGCGCAGTTTTCGCAGCGCAGCCTCAACGCTCGCCGAGCCGAACTCAGCCGCACCATCGAAACGGCGCAGCAGCAGGTCACCAGCATCGACGCTGAAATGCAGCGTGCCCGCGACGAACTCAGCCGATTGACCGATGCCGCCGCACAAGCAGGCTTGCAAAACGTGCTGGCCGTCAAGATGGAGCGAGAGCAGGCCTTGGCCGCTCGCCGCAGCGCGTATGACGACCTGACGGCCAAACTGCGTGCCAGCGACGAGCGTCGCGTGACCTTTGAACGCGAACTCGACCCACTGCGCCAGCGCATCACCGATCTACAGCTCAAAGAACAAGCCGCCCGCTTGGGCCTGGAGCAATACACCCAATTGCTGGCCGACGCCAAAGCCGATTTGGAAGCCGTGGCCCTGTCCATCGAAGCTGGTCAAGTACGCGTGACAGGCCTGCAAGGCGAGATCGACCGCATCCACCGCGAAATCACCGCTTTGGGCCCGGTCAACTTGGCCGCCCTGGAAGAGCTGACCACTTCGCGCGAGCGCAAGGTGTTCCTTGACTCGCAGTGCGCCGACCTGACCGACGCGATGAACACGCTGGAAGACGCGATCCGCAAGATCGATGCCGAAACCCGCGACCTGTTGGGGGGCACCTTCAAGATCGTCAATGAGCACTTCAGTCGCATGTTCCCCGAGTTGTTTGGTGGCGGCAATGCGCGATTGGTCATGACCGGCGACGAGATTTTGGATGCGGGTGTGCAGGTGCTGGCGCAGCCGCCGGGCAAGAAGAATCAGACCATCCATTTGCTGTCCGGTGGCGAAAAAGCCCTGACCGCAATCGCGCTGGTGTTTGCGATTTTTCAGCTTAACCCCGCCCCGTTTTGCTTACTTGACGAGGTGGACGCACCACTGGACGACGCCAACACCGAACGCTACGCCAAACTGGTGGCGGGCATGGGCAAAGAGACACAGTTCCTGTTCATCAGCCACAACAAGATCGCCATGGAAATGGCTGAACAGTTGATCGGCGTGACCATGCAGGAGCAGGGCGTTTCACGGATCGTTGCAGTGGACATGGAGTCTGCAGTTTCTATGGCCGATGTGGCCTGAGGTTTTTGATTTATGTTGGATTCAATGAGTTCCTTGCAGTTGAGCTTGACGGGTATCGGTGCCCTGACTTTGGGTGCGGTGGTGATTTACAACTATTGGACGTCGCGCAAAAATGCACCTCGTCAGGCAGAGCCTCTGATGGAGTCATTGGGAACAGCGGACGCGTCCTCTGAGGACTTCGAGCCCCGAGAACCTGTCTTGACCGATGATTTCTCCAGTTTGCCCCAGCCAGAACGCAAACCTCTGTTGGACGCCCTGATTGATGTGATTGCCACCATTGAGGTGGATCAACCAGTTTCCGGTGATGCGGCATTGGCTGCGTTGCCTGTGACTCGCCGGGTGGGCACCAAACCGTTTCATGTGGAAGGTTGCAGCGATTTGAGTGGTGAGTGGGAGGCCTTGGTGGCGGGGCGTCGTTATTCTGCTTTTCAGGCAGGCGTCCAATTGGCCAACCGCGTGGGTGCGCTCAACAACATCGAATTTTCGGAGTTTGTGGTCAAAACCCAGGCCTTTGCAGACGCCGTAAGCGGCACGCCCAGTTTCAGCGACATGCTCGAAGAGGTGGCGCGGGCGCGTGAATTGGACCAGTTTGCCAGCGCCCACGACGCGCAGCTGAGCTTCACCTTGCGCGCCAGCGCCGCCGCATGGAGCCCAGGCTACATCCAGCAGCACGCTGCACGTTTGGGTTTTGTGGCGGGGGTGATTCCTGGTCGCATGGTCTTGCCTTCTGCGGTGGTGGGCTTGCCACCAATTTTGTCTTTGACTTTTGACACCCAGGCGGCCTTGGCCGAGGACCCTGCTTTGTCGGCCATCCGAGAGTTTTCGCTCAGTCTCGATGTGCCTCAAATTGCCCGTGAAGACCAAGCCTTTGAGCGCATGCGTCAAACGGCCAACTTGTTGGCTGAGAACATGGATGGCGTGGTGACAGACGGTGATGGTCAAATTTTGGGCGAAGATGTGTTCGATCAAATTGCCAACGATCTGCACCAGCTGTACGACACATTGGATGCCCGTGAGTTGTCTGCAGGCTCGCCGCAGGCGCGGCGCTTGTTCTCCTGATTCACTCACTGGTGACCATGGCCCACCCTGACCTGTTTGATGACGGGCCAACGACCCCGTCAGTTCAAGCCCCTATTGCCGCTGCTGCTTTGTCGCTCGCTGAAAAAGCAAGCCAGTTGCGTGCCAAGTTGCACCACCATGCCCATGCTTACTACACGCTGGATGCGCCCGAGGTTCCCGATGCGGAGTACGACCGACTGTTTCGTGAGTTGCAAACGCTGGAGTTGGCCCACCCCGAACTCCTGACGCCCGATTCGCCCACCCAGCGTGTGGGCGGCAAGGTGCTGGACGTTTTTGCTCCGGTCACGCACCGCGTGCCCATGCTCAGCATCCGCACAGAAACCGACACCGAAGCCAGTGGAGCCGAGGCCTTTGATGCCCGCATCCGCAAAGAACTGGGCCTGACCGATGCCGACCCGGCTGTGGATTACGTGGGCGAACTCAAGTTTGACGGCTTGGCCATGAGTCTGCGCTATGAAAACGGTGTGCTCGTGCAGGCCGCCACCCGCGGCGATGGTGAAACCGGCGAAGAGGTCACGGCCAACATCCGCACCATCGGGCAGATTCCGCTGCGCTTGCCTGCCGATGCCCCTCAGGTTCTGGAGGTGCGCGGCGAGGTGTACATGCGCCGGGACGATTTTGAACGCTTGAACGAGCGCCAGCGCGAACGTATCGCCACCGGCATGAAGGGCGAAAAAACTTTCGTCAACCCGCGCAACGCCGCAGCCGGTGCCGTGCGCCAGCTCGATTCGGGCATTGCGGCGGAGCGCCCCTTGAGCTTTTTTGCCTATGGCCTGGGCGACATCACATCGCCTGTCGAAGGCGGCCCGATGTGGCGCAGCCACTTTGACATGCTCCAACAACTCAAGGCCTGGGGCTTCCCGGTGGCCGAACAAACGTCTTGTGTGCAGGGAGCTGCTGGGCTGGTGGCGTTTCACCAACTCATGGCCATGGCTCGCGACGCATTGCCTTACGACATCGATGGCGTGGTCTACAAGGTCAATGACTTGGCGCAGCAAGCGCGCTTGGGTTTTGTGACCCGCGAGCCGCGTTGGGCTGTGG
>CAYRBW010000167.1:0-5164 GCA_964422575.1 uncultured Limnohabitans sp. | reverse complement strand
CGTCCAGCTCGACCACATGGGCATCACCGCCTGCGGCTTCGATCTCTGCGCGCAGGTCTTTGAGCTTTTCTACCCGGCGACTGGCCAGCACCACGCCCGCACCCGCGGCGGCCAGCGTTTTGGCAAATTGGGCTCCCAAACCACCCGATGCACCGGTGACAAAGGCCACGCGGCCCGACAAATCAATTTCATAAGCCATGGCAAATCCTTCCGAACGAAACATCCCCGCTGCTGCCAACGGGTGACACCATTGTGCGGGGGAACAGCCTTTATGCCGCATAAAATGAGTCACACGCCCGACACGCCTGTGTTGGCCCCGAATCCCCCCCTTCAAACAGAGACGTTCATGAGCCCCGAAGACATTTTGAGCACTTATGGCCCCCGCGAATCCATGGAATACGACGTCGTCGTCGTTGGCGGCGGCCCCGCAGGCTTGTCGACAGCCATCCGTCTCAAGCAATTGGCCGCAGAAAAAGGCACCGATGTGTCGGTGGTCGTGCTTGAAAAAGGCGGTGAGCCCGGCGCGCACATCTTGAGCGGCGCGATCATGGACCCCAAGGCCCTGACCGAGCTGTTTCCTGACTGGAAAGAACGCGGTGCACCGCTCAACCAGCCCGTAACCGACGACGCCTGGAGCTTTTTGAGCGAAACCGGTGCCACCCGCACCCCAGGCATCTTCTTGCCCGAGTGTGCGCAAAACCATGGCAACTACATCATCAGCCTCTCCAACTTCACCCGCTGGCTGGGCCAGCAGGCCGAAAACCTGGGCGTCGAAATCTTCCCCGGCTTCACCGCCGCTGAAGTGCTTTACAACGAAGACGGCAGCGCAAACAGGGGTTTTCCTTCGGTAAAGGGCGTGGCCACCGGCAATCTGGGCGTGGGCAAGGACGGCGAACCGACCGAAAACTTCCAGCTCGGTATGGAACTGCACGCCAAATACACTGTGTTCGCAGAAGGCGCTCGCGGCCACCTGGGCAAGCAGCTGATCGCCAAATACAAGCTTGACGAAGGCCGTGATCCACAAACCTACGGCATCGGCATCAAGGAAGTCTGGGAAATCGACCCCAGCCGCCACACGCCCGGCTTTGTGATGCACACCGCCGGCTGGCCCATGGACAACAACACCTACGGCGGCGCTTTCATGTACCACATGGAAGACAACAAGATCGCCATCGGCTACGTGGTGGGCCTGGACTATGCCAACCCTTGGCTCAGCCCATTTGAAGAATTCCAGCGCTGGAAGACCCACAACAACATTAAGTGGTACTTCACCAACGACAAGGGCGACGTCAATGCCAAACGCATCGGCTACGGCGCACGCGCCATCACCGCAGGCGGCCTGATGAGCCTGCCCAAGACCGTGTTTCCGGGGGGTGCGCTGGTCGGCTGTGATGCTGGTTACCTCAACGTCAGCCGCATCAAGGGCAGCCACGCCGCCATCAAGACCGGCATGTTGGCCGCGGAAGCCGCCTACGAAGCCATCGTGGCGGGTCGCCAACACGACGAATTGGTCACTTATCCTGAAGCCTTTGAAGCCAGTTGGCTCTACACCGAGCTGAACAAGTCGCGCAACTTCAAGACCTGGTTCAAGAAGGGCCTCACGGTCGCCACCCTGATGAACGGTTTTGAGCAGTTCGTGCTGCGTGGCCACATTCCATGGACCCTGCGCCGCGACAAAGCCGACCACACGTATTTAAAACCAGCGGCCGATTGCCCCAAGATCGACTACCCCAAGCCCGACGGCAAGCTGACATTTGATCGCTTGAGCAGCGTGTTCATCAGCAACACCAACCACGAAGAAAACCAGCCCGCCCACCTGACGCTCAAAGATGCGTCTGTGCCCGTGGGCATCAACTTGGCCAAGTTCGGTGGCCCTGAGAGCCGCTACTGCCCAGCTGGTGTGTACGAGTTCGTCAAGAACGAAGACAACTCCGACCGCCTACAGATCAATGCACAAAACTGCGTGCACTGCAAGACCTGCGACATCAAAGACCCAACACAAAACATCGTCTGGATCACGCCAGAAGGCGGCGGCGGCCCGAACTACACCGGCATGTGATCATGCCTGCGATCAAAGAGGCCCTGCGGGGCCTTTTTTTATGCACTGCGGTAGGTCACCTATGCATCACCGCCCCCTCGAAAACCCGTAGAAAAATGACGCCCACATCACCTGATAATCAAATTTGTATGACAAGTTAGTTTTGGCCATCACACACAATTTTCAACAGGAGACTTTCAATGAAACTGAACAAACTGGCACTGGGTCTGAGCCTTTCTTTGGGTTTGGTGGGCACTGGATCTGCGCAAACGGTTCTTAAACTGGGCTACGCTACATCGGCGACTTCGCACTACGCTGTGGGCTCTACTGTGTTTTGTGACGAAATTGAAAAGGGCACACAAGGCCGCTACAAGTGCCAACAGTTTCCCAACGGATCCTTGGGCGGTGAGCGCGAGATGATCGAAGCCGTGCAACTGGGCACACTGGACCTGGTCAACACCTCCACAGGCCCCGTGGGCAACTTTGTGCCCGAAGTCAAGATCGTGGACATCCCTTTCCTGTTCCGCGACTACGAGCACGCCCGCAAGGTGATGGACGGTGAGATCGGCCAAGACATCCTGACCAAGTTCCCGGCCAAAGGCCTGGTGGCCTTGGGTTGGACCGAAAACGGCTTCCGTCACATGACCAACAGCAAGCGTGCCATCATCAAGCCCACCGATGCATCGGGTCTGAAGATGCGCACCATGGAAAACAAGGTGCACATGGACGGCTACAAAACTTTCGGCATCCAGCCCACGCCCATGGCCTTCCCAGAAGTGTTTGGCGCTTTACAGCAAGGTACTGTGGACGGTCAGGAAAACCCGATCCCTGTGATCTTGGCCTCCAAGTTCTCCCAAGTGCAAAAGCACCTGTCTTTGACGGGCCACGTTTACTCGCCAGGTATGCTGATCACCTCGCCACGCCTGATGAACAAATTGAGCGACGCCGACAAAAAGGTGTTCTACGAAGCCACGCAAAAAGCCAAAGTGGCCCAACGTAAAAAGGTTAACGACGACGAGAACACCGGCATTGCCCAATTGGAAAAAGATGGCATGACAGTGGTGCGCAAAGTCGACGGTCAAGCCTTCCGCGATGCTTTGGCTCCAGCGTATGTGGCCTACTCGAAAGAGTTTGGTGCAGACAACATCCGCAAGATTCAGAACATCCGCTGATTTTCAGTTTGCGCTAGATGGGCCTGTCTCAACGTCATGTTGAACAGGCCTTTTTGATGGGTCCACGGCTTTTGACAGAGCGAAGCACATGAAAAAATTCGAAGACTACTTTCTCGCCTTCAACCGATGGGTCTTGATCCTGATTCTGGGCACCATGTCGGTGATCATCTTCACCAATGTGGTGCTGCGCTACACCACCGACCAGTCGATCGAATGGGCTGAAGAAGTCGCGCGCCACATGATGATCTGGTTGACCTTCCTCGGCTGCGGCCCGGTACTGCGGTACGGCGGACACATCGCTGTAGAAAACCTGCAAGACGCCCTGCCCACCCGTGCGGCGCAGTTGCTCAGACTTTTGATTGCACTGCTGATCACCGGTTTCTGCATTTTTGCCATCTGGTTCGGCCTGCAATACATGGACCGCACGCAATACCAAATCACCCCCGCCACCCAGATTTCTTTTGCCTGGATTTACCTGGCCTTGCCGCTGGGCATGGCCATGACCCTGATTCACTGGTTGCTGATTGTGCGCAACTACATTGCCCGCCGCGAGTTTGCGAGCGACGCCCACTTTGACGCCAACGCGAGTGCATCTCTATGAGCGCCAGCCTAATTCTTTTGATTTCCGCTTGCATTTACCTGGGCATTGGTGTGCCTGTGGCTTTTGCACTGGGACTGTCCACCGTCACCGCCTTGGTGTTGTCGGATGCTTACCCCATGCTGGCCCTGCTCAAGGAGACCTTCACGGGCGTGGACAGCTTCCCGCTCATGGCGGTCCCGTTCTTCATTTTGGCCGCCGAGTTGATGAGCGGTGGCTCGCTCACCGAGGTGCTGCTCAAGTTCGCGGGCCAGTTTGTGGGCCACAAACGCGGCGGCTTGGGTTACACCAACGTGGTGTCACTCACCTTCTTCTCGGGCATCTCGGGCTCGGCTTTGGCCGACGCCGCAGGCCCCGGCTCCATGCTGATCCGCATGATGGACAAGGCTGGCTACGGCCGACCTTATGCCGCAGCACTCACGGCATCCACCGCCATCGTGGGGCCGATCATCCCGCCTTCGATCATCATGATCATTTACGCACTGGCCGACGACAACGTCTCGGTGGGCGCGCTGTTCATGGCGGGTTTGATACCCGGGATGTTGATCGCTGCTGCAATGTGCGTGGTGAACTTTTACATTTCCAAACAACGCGACTACAAGGGTGACGGCCAAATGCCGTCGGGCGCAGAAATTCTGCGCACCACTTGGAAAGCCCTGCCCGCCATCTTGCTGCCCGTGTTGATTTTGGGGGGCATGCGCGCGGGGTGGTTCACGCCCACCGAAGCCTCGGTGGTGGCGGTGTTCTATGCCCTCATTTGCGGTAAATACATTTACCGCACCCTCGAGTGGGAGGCGGTACCCGACATCCTTGCTCGCTCGGCTCTGCTCACCGCGTCGGTGTTGCTGATCATTGGCACTTCGGCCTCGTTTGCCTGGATTTTGACCATTGAAGGCATGCCCCAAATGGTAGCCAACTGGATCTCGGGGATGAATCTGAGCCCGTGGGGCTTCCTGATCGTCATCAACGTTTTCTTGCTGATCTTAGGCATCTTCATCGAGCCACTGCCGGGTGTCATGGTGCTGGTGCCCATCTTGGCACCTGTGGCGGCCAAGCTGGGCATCGACCCGATCCACTTTGCGATGGTGGTCATCTACAACCTCACGCTGGGCATGATCACGCCCCCCGTGGGAGGTTTGTTGTTCGTCACATCCAACGTGTCCAAGGTGCCACTGTCTGAGCTGACGAGAGAGCTCAAACCCTTCTTGTGCGCCCATGGTGTGGTGCTGATGCTGTTGACCTTTGTGCCAGCCTTGTCAAACTGGCTGCCGCATGTGATGGGCTTCAAATAAGCCTCTGCCTCAGTAGTGTCCCAACGTTTTCACATCAGGACATCGTAAGTTAATGATTTACTTG
>CAYRBW010000166.1:256-5173 GCA_964422575.1 uncultured Limnohabitans sp. | reverse complement strand
AAGCCATCGTCTGCAACATTGGGCACTTCGACAACGAAATCGATGTGGCAGCGTTGGAAAAGTGCAAGTGGGACGAGATCAAGCCCCAAGTCGATCACGTCATCTTCCCTGATGGGAAAAAGATCACCCTGCTGGCCAAAGGCCGTTTGGTGAACTTGGGTTGCGCCACTGGTCACCCCAGTTTCGTGATGTCGTCGTCGTTCGCCAACCAGACCATCGCCCAGATCGAGTTGTTCACCAAGCAAGATCAATATGAAACAGGCAAGGTCTATGTGTTGCCTAAGCACCTTGATGAGAAAGTGGCGCGTTTGCACCTCAAGAAAGTCGGTGCTCAGCTGACCGAATTGACCGACGAGCAAGCCGCTTACATCGGCGTGTCGAAAAATGGCCCCTACAAAGCCAACACTTACCGTTACTGAAATTTACGGCATGCGAATTGATCAACTTCTCGTCGAACGTGGCCTGGCCGCTTCCCGTTCCCAGGCACAACGCCTGATCGCCGGGGGCGTGCAGTGGCAGCTGCCCGACGGGTGTTGGCGTGCGGTGGTGAAGAACCGTGACGAAGTGCCAGAGGGTGCTGCTTTGCAGTTGCTCGACGATGCCGAGTCACGCTATGTCTCGCGTGGTGGCCTCAAGCTCGAAGGGGCCTTGAAGGCTACAGGCGTGCAGGTCGATGGACTGCGGTGTCTGGACGTGGGCCAAAGCACGGGCGGTTTCACCGACTGCTTGCTTCAGCAAGGAGCAGCCCAGGTGGTGGGCATCGATGTGGGCCATGCCCAGGTGCACCCGCGCATCCGCGAAGACGAGCGTGTGGTTTGCATCGAAGGAGTCAATGCCCGCGAGCTGGAGCCGGGGGATGAGCGGGTCCCCGATGCGCTGGTGGGCTTTGACTTGATGGTGGGCGATGTCTCTTTCATTTCGCTCACGCTGGTGTTGCCGGGTGTGGTGCATTTGCTCAAACCGACAGGCCAATTGTTGATGCTGGTGAAACCGCAGTTTGAATTGCAGCCGGGTCAAGTGGGCAAGGGCGGTATCGTGAAAGACGACGGCCATTATCCGTTCATCGAGAACCGTGTGCGCACGGCTTTGACCGAGCTGGGCATGCAAGTGACGGCGTGGCTGGACAGCCCGATTGAGGGCGGTGACGGCAACCGTGAATTTTTTGTGCAGGCCTGCTGGTCTGATCCTGCTGCTGTGTTGCCCACACGTGAGGCCAGGCGTGTGGCCCACGAGGCCGATCTGGCCGCCAAGGCGTATGCCAAGGCCAACGACTATTGATTTTTGAAGGTGTTGTGATGTCTGATTTGAAGCTGCCGATCAGCTTGGAATTTTTTCCACCCAAAACGCCCGAAGGGGCAGAAAAACTGCGCGTGGTGCGTCAAGTGTTGTATGGCCTGAAGCCTGAATTTTGTTCAGTGACCTATGGCGCAGGCGGCTCGACACAAGAGGGAACGTTTGCCACAGTGGCGGAGATCCTGGCCGAGGGCGTGAGCGCTGCGTCGCATTTTTCCTGCATTGGCGCGACCAAAGCTTCGGTGCGCGCCGAGCTGGCCACGCTCAAGACCATGGGTGTCAAGCGTTTGGTGGCCTTGCGCGGCGACTTGCCAAGCGGCTATGGTGCAGGGGGCGAGTTCCATTACGCCAGCGATCTGGTGGCTTTTATTCGCGCAGAAACGGGTGATGACTTCCACATCGAAGTGGCCGCGTATCCCGAGATCCACCCGCAAGCCAAGTCTGCTGAATCGGACTTGCAGGCCTTTGCCACCAAGGTGAAAGCCGGTGCCCATTCGGCCATCACGCAATACTTCTACAACAGTGATGCGTATTTCCGCTTTGTAGATGATGCCTACAAGCTCGGTGTGGATGTGCCCATCGTGCCTGGCATCATGCCGATGACCAGTTCGGCACAGCTGCTGCGTTTTTCAGACGCTTGTGGCGCCGAGATCCCTCGCTGGATTCGTTTGCGCTTGCAGGGCTATGGCGACGACATCGCTTCCATTAAGGCATTTGGCCTTGATGTGGTGGCGGATTTGT
The DNA here is from genome assembly GCA_964422575.1 of uncultured Limnohabitans sp. Classification (GTDB taxonomy): domain Bacteria; phylum Pseudomonadota; class Gammaproteobacteria; order Burkholderiales; family Burkholderiaceae_C; genus Limnohabitans_A. The sequence continues at coordinate 3,139 of CAYRBW010000166.1, read as the reverse complement.
GTGAGCAGTTGATCAATGGTGGTGTACCTGCTTTGCATTTCTACACGATGAACCAAAGTGCGGCGACGACGGAAGTTTTGCGCCGCTTGTAAAGAGCAAGAGCGTCTGCCCGGATTTTTGAGGCCACTCTTCAAATGAAAACGCCCTGCGGTGCAGGGCGTTTTTGTGGGTCAACAGGGCTTAGCGTTCGTCGAAGCTCACCACCACGCGGCCGCTGGTGGGGCGCGCCTGGCAGGACAGGATGAAGCCTTGTTCGACTTCGGGTTTTTCGAGGGTGAAGTTTTTCTCCATCTCGGTCGTGCCTTCCATCACTTTGCAGCGGCAGGTGCAGCAAACGCCTGCTTTGCACGAATAGGGCAGGTCCAAGCCCAGTGACAAGGCGATGTCGAGGATTTTCTCATTCCTGTTCATCGGCACGTCGTAGGGCTTGCCGTCCAATACCACCGTCAGTTGCACCTCGCCTGCATCGCGTGTGGCCTGGTGACCCAGCACGGCTTGGCTGCGCTGCTCGGGGGTGAGTGCATCGAGTGTGGGGGAACTGAAGCGTTCAGTGCGGATGCGCTCTGCCTTGACGCCAGCCGTGAGCAGGGCTTGTTCGGTGGCTTCGATCATGGCCTCGGGGCCGCAGACGAACACCTCGTCCATGCTGCCTACAGGCAAAAACGCGTCGACGATGGCTTGCACTTTGGCGGCGTCGATGCGGCCTTCGAGCAGAGGCACTTCTTGCGCTTGGCGCGAAAGGATGTGGATCAGCGTCAAACGGTCGGGGTAGCGGTCTTTCAGGTCCTGCAGCGCTTCGTTGAACATGACGCTGTCCATGCGGCGGTTGCCATAGACCAAAGTGAACTTTGACTCGGGCTGATCTTCAAGGGTGCTCGACAGGATGGACAAGATCGGTGTGATACCAGAGCCTGCGGCAAAGCCCACGCGGTGGATGGCGCGTGGCCGTTGCACCACAAAGCGGCCATCGGGCGGCATCACGCGCAGGGTGTCGCCCACTTGGAGTTGTGTCGCAGCCCAGTTGGAAAAAACGCCACCTTCGACAGGGCGGATACCCACTTCGAGCACACCATGTTTTTGCAGTTGGCTGCGGGCTGAGCTGATGGAGTAGCTGCGGCGCACATCGTCACCGCCAATGCTGGCGCGCAGGGTCAAGAATTGGCCAGGCTGAAAGTCAAAGCTGTCGCGCAGATCGGGTGGCACCGTTAGCGAGATGGCAACAGCGCCTGCCGCTTCGGGGGTGACGCGTGCAATTTGGAGGTTATGAAAGCGGGGTGCGGACATCGTGCTTCACTGCGGCAAGGCAGCTCAGTAAGGTTTGAAGTAATCGAAGGGCTCCATGCAGGCTAGGCACCGATAAAGGGCTTTGCATGCGGTGGAGCCGAAATGGGAGGTTTCTGTGGTGTTGGCCGAGCCACACTGCGGGCAGTGCACCACCTCGGGTTTGGCGCTGCGCGCTGCAAACTGCACTACGTTGGCTGAACCTGACTTTTCATTGGCGCAGGCATGCGGCGGGGCAATGCCATAGGCGCGCAGTTTGTCCTTGGCGGCTTCGCTCATCCAGTCGGTGGTCCAGGCCGGGGCCAGCTGCGTGACCACACGCCCTTGCAGGCCGTTGGCTTGCAACAGGGCTTTCACGTCGTCCTCGATTTGGCCCATGGCGGGGCAGCCGCTGTAGGTGGGCGTGATGATTACTTCCAGCCCCGAGCCGCCTGCGCGCACATCACGCAAGATGCCCAGCTCGCGCAGCGTGACCACCGGGATCTCCGGGTCGGTCAGTGCGTCGAGTAGGCTCCATGCACGGGCCACATCGGTGGCGTGGGTCGGCGAGGAATGCTGGACCATGGCGGTGTGAATTACCAGGTCGCTTCGGGGTGTGCGCGGGCCAGACTTTGCATTTCGGCCAGCACAAAACCCAGATGCTCGGAGTGCAGGCCTTGTTTGCCGGTCGGCAAAAAGCCGCCATCGGCTGGGCGCTGGAGCGTCGCTTCTTGCAGGGCTGCCTCCACGATCTGGGTCCAGTCGGGTTGCAGCGCGGCCATGTCGACGCCCGTGCCATTGGCCAGCGCGGCGGCTTCATGTGGGCTGGCGCTCCAGAACTCTTGGCAATAGGGCAGCAACTGGTTGAGCGCGGCTTGCGCTTTGGTGTGCGACTCGTCAGTGCCGTCGCCCATGCGCACCAGCCAGTCACGCGAATGGCGCAGGTGGTAGCGCACTTCCTTGAGCGACTTGGCGGCAATCGCGGCCAGTTGCGTGTCTTTGGATGTTTGCAACTGGTCCCAGACCAGCACCATCAGGCTGCTGTACAAAAAGTTGCGCACGATGGTGGTGGCAAAGTCACGGTCTCCTGCTGAAGTTGCTGCCATCAGGGGCATATGCGGCAATTCGCACAGGGTGTAGTTTTTGAAGTCGGGCACATCGCGGAAGTAGGCCAGCGTGTCTTCGGTGACCTGGCCGTCTTGCAGCTCGGCCGCACGTTGGTACAACATGCGGGCTTGACCGATCAGGTCCAAGCTGTTGTTGGACAGCGCGATATCTTCTTCAAGGATCGGGCCGTGGCCGCACCATTCGGCATTGCGCTGTCCGAGGATCAACGCGTTGTCGGCGAGGTGCAGGAGATATTCAACGGGAGCATTCATGGCCGTGCTCACATGTGTCCCACTTCTTCTGGGATTTCATAAAACGTCGGGTGACGGTACACCTTGTCGCTGGCCGGATCGAAGAACTCGGGCTTGTCATTGGGCTCACTGGCCGAGATGCTGGCCGAGGGCACGACCCAGATGCTCACGCCTTCTTGGCGGCGTGTGTACACGTCACGCGCCATTTGCAGGGCGTGCTCGGAATCTGACGCATGCAGGCTGCCGCAGTGCTTGTGCTCCAAGC
>CAYRBW010000166.1:0-246 GCA_964422575.1 uncultured Limnohabitans sp. | reverse complement strand
GTGCGGGGGTGCTCATGCTGCTTCCTTCATTTGGCGTGCTTGTTGTTTCTTGGCGTGGACCAGTGCCGCTTCGCGCACCCAGGCCCCGTCGTTCCAGGCCTTGACACGGGCACCCAGGCGCTCTTTGTTGCAGGGGCCGTTGCCGTTGACGGTGGCCCAGAACTCATCCCAGTCAATCTGGCCGTAGTCGTGGGCTTGACGGGCTTCATTCCACTTCAGGTCGGGGTCGGGCAAGGTCACGCCCAG
>CAYRBW010000165.1:0-5177 GCA_964422575.1 uncultured Limnohabitans sp. | reverse complement strand
GGTAGGTGGGCAGCAGGGCCTCGGCGTCGTCCATGATGAAGACGCGTTTGACGTACAGCTTCAGGCCACCCTTTTTCTCGCGGTTCCACAAATCCATCGGCGCTTTGCTGGGGATGTAGAGCAACTGCGTGTATTCAGTGCTGCCTTCCACGCGGTTGTGCGTCCAGGTCAGGGGGGCTTCAAAGTCCCGGCTGATCTGTTTGTAGAAGTCGGCGTATTGCTCGCCCGTGATGTCTTTCTTGGGGCGGGTCCACAGGGCGCTGGCTTTGTTGATGGTTTCCCACTCGCCGGTCTTGACCATGGTGCCGGGTTGGCGGCCACCGTTTTCGTCTTTCGGGTCGATCAATTCGCCGTCTTGCCACTCTTCTTTTTCCATCAAGATGGGCAGACTGATGTGGTCAGAGTATTTACCGACGATTTCCTTGAGCTTCCAGGTGTTGGCATATTGAAGCGCATCTTCGCGCAGGTGCAAGATCACGCTGGTGCCGCGTTCGGCCCGGTGGATGGTCTCGACCTCAAAGTCGCCTGTGCCGCCACTGATCCAGCGCACGCCTTCGGCAGGCGTTGCACCTGCGCGGCGGGTTTCGACGGTGATTTTTTCGGCCACGATGAAGCCGGAATAAAAGCCCACACCGAACTGGCCGATCAGCTGCGCGTCCGACTGCTGGTCGCCACTGAGCTTGCTCATGAAGTCCTTGGTGCCACTCTTGGCAATTGTGCCCAAGTGGTCAATCGCTTCTTGCGCCGTCATGCCGATGCCGTTGTCGGTGATCGTCAGTGTTTTGGCGGCTTTGTCGAACGACAGGCGCACCTGCAATTCAGACGCGTCTTCGTACAAAGCGGTGTTGTTCAGCGCTTCAAAGCGCAGCTTGTCGCAGGCGTCTGAGGCGTTGGAGATCAACTCGCGCAGAAAGATCTCTTGGTTGGAGTACAGCGAGTGTGTAACCAGGTGCAGCAGTTGCGCGACTTCGGCCTGAAAGGCATGGGTTTGTTTGCTCATATCGGTTCAACAGGTAAAAGGATCAGGAAACAGAGATCAAAAAAACGAGAACGCCCCACAGTTGGGGGCGTCTGGTGGCGTTTCAAGAGGGGTTATAAAAGGGATCAGAACGATTCGTTCGGCCCCAAATACCGCCACGTTCCCGCCGGCATTTGGCCCAGTTGCACGCCGCCCATGCGGATGCGTTTGAGGCCCACCACTTTCAGGCCGACTTGTTCGCACATGCGGCGGATTTGGCGCTTTTTGCCTTCGGTCAGCACAAAGCGCAGCTGCTCGGGGTTTTGCCAGTCCACCTTGGCGGGCTTGAGAGGTTTGCCGTCCAGGCTCAGGCCGTGGCGCAGGCGCTCAAGCAGCGCCTTGGGGAACACGGCTTGCACGTTCGCGCTCACGCGGTCGAAGTCACCAATGACGGTGAGCTGCTTGGCTTTGCCACCATAAGTGGCCGAGGCGGCTGTGGCGGCAGCGGTGTTTTCGTGGCCTGTGTAGGCCACGCGCACCAGGTATTCTTTTTCCATCTCGGAGTCTTCGCCAATCAACTGGCGTGCGACGCGGCCGTCTTGTGTCAGCACCAGCAGACCGGTGGAGTCGATGTCCAGCCGTCCGGCGGGCGCCAGATTGCGCAGCTGGGGTGGGGTGAAGCGCAGTTTGGACGGGTCACCGCCCCAGTGGCTGCGCGGGTTGATCAGGGTGATGGCTGGCTCGTGCCCGTCTTCGGCTTGGCCGCTCACATAGCCCATGGGTTTGTGCAGCAAGATCGTCACTTGCCGCTCTTGTTGTTGCTCAGCCGCTTTGTCGATGGTGATGCGGTCTGACAAGGTGACCTGTTGACCCATGGTGGCGGGCAGGCCGTTGACCATCACCCAGCCTTGCTCGATCCAGGCATCGGCTTCGCGGCGTGAGCACATGCGCAGCTCGGCCATGCGTTTGTTCAGGCGCGAGGTGCCGCTGGGGGCAGCGGCTTCGCCTTTGCCCTCGGGGCGGGGGGCGCGTTTGAAAGCGGGGGGCTGGGTCATGTGAGGTATCAATAGGGGCTGAAATGGGTCGAACTGGCCGCAGGCCAATTGTCCCTCTTTTCAACTCAAAACTGCGCAGTACGCAGCCCCTGCAAGTCGAGGATGCGCAGACCGCCGTATTCGATGCGAATCAGCTGGCGCACTTGAAGCACTTTCAGCGCTTCGTTGACGCGTTGACGCGACAGGCCGACCAGATAGGCCAGCTCTTGTTGCGTGATGCTGAGCACTTCGCCCACGCCTGAGAACAAGACAGGATTGAACAACGCTGCCAGGTGCCGGGCCAGGCGAAGTTCGGGGTTGGTCATGCGATCCATCTCGCGTGCGGCGATGAATTGGCCCAAGCGCTCGTTGAGCTGCTGCATGATGAAACGGTTGAAGCCCAAAGAGTGGTCAATCAACCAATGGAAGGTGTCCAGCGGCAAGCCCGCCACGACACTGGGGCGCAAGGCCTGGATGTTGTAGCGGTAAATCTCGCGTTTGAGGGCCGTGCCCTCGCCAAACCAGCCGCCCGGCGGCACACCGGTGAAGGTCATGGTTTGTCCACTTTCGTTGTCGCTACTCATCTTGAGCAAACCCGAAATCACGCCAAACCAATACGTCACAGGGCGGCCTACGCGGCACACATAGTCACCCGTTTGAGGATCGCTCACCACCAATTGCGGCAGGATTTCCTGTCGTTCTTGCAGGCTCAGCAGGTGCAGCCACGGAATCCCTTGCAGTTCCGCTTCGGTGGGCGCGCGGCGACGCTGGTGAACACTGTTTTCTTTGGGCATGACGGTGTTTGTTTGTCAGATGGGGGTCAGTTGGGCTAGGGGTCTTCCCTGAATTGTCGTCCAAACGACAACTTGACGTCAAATGAGTGCCTAGTATGCACACCACGTTCAGTCGCATTGCATTCAATGCACCGTTTTTGGAGACAGGTCAGGTCATGCAAACAACGTTTCCCCGCTTGATGCTCAAGCACGCTGCCGAGCGGCCTACAGCCCCCGCACTGCGCGAAAAAGAATATGGCATTTGGCAAACCATCACTTGGTCGGATTTGGCCGATCTGGTGCGGTCTGTCGCTTGCGGTTTGCACCAAGCGGGCTTGCAGCGCGGCGAGCACCTGATTGTTGTCGGCGCCAACCGCCCTCGGCTGTACGCCACGATGCTGGCTGCGCAGTCGCTGGGTGCCATTCCGGTGCCGCTTTACCAAGACGCCGCTGCGGCTGAGTGTGTGTTCCCCATCACCAATGCCGAAGTGCGGTTTTGCGTGGTGGAAGACCAGGAGCAGGTTGACAAGATGCTGGAAGTCCGTGAGCAATGCCCTCAGCTCACGCACATTTACTACGATGACCCACGTGGTCTGCGCAAATACACAGAAGATGGGCTGGGCTCACTTGAAGAGTTGATCGCTGCAGGTGGCGTGTTTGCTCAGCAACACCCCCAGTTTTTCAGCGAAGAAGTCGAAAAAGCCCAATACACCGATGTGGCGTCGATGTTCTTCACATCGGGGACCACGGGTAACCCCAAAGGCGTGGTGCACACGCACAGCACCCTGATTGATCGGGCGGACGCCGGAGCAGAGTTTGATAAATTGACCAACGCCGAAGATGTGTTGGCCTACATGCCGCCCGCCTGGATTGGTCAAAACATTTTCAGCTACGCGCAGTGGCTGGTGTGTGGTTATGTGGTCAATTGCCCAGAGTCGTCGGCCACGGTGACCATTGATCTGAAAGAAATCGGACCCACCTATTACTTCGCGCCTCCCCGCGTGTTCGAGGGCATGCTCACCAGCGTGATGATTCGCATGGAAGACGCGGGCAGCTTCAAGCGAAAAATGTTCCATTACTTCATGGCGGTGGCCAAAAAGGTGGGCCCGAGTTTGATGGATGATCGTTCTGTGGGGCTGCTGGATCGACTTCAATATGCCTTGGGTGATTGGATGGTCTACGGGCCGCTGCGCAACAACATGGGTTTCAGCCGCGTGCGTGTTGCCTATACCGCTGGCGAGGCGATTGGCCCTGATTTGTTCACCTTTTACCGCTCGATTGGCGTGAACATCAAGCAGCTGTATGGGTCCACTGAAACCGCCGTGTTTGTATGCTTGCAGCCCGACAACGAAGCCCGCGCCGACACGGTGGGCGTGCCTTGCAAGGGGGTGGAAATCAAGGTGGCTGACAACGGTGAGATCCTGGTCAAGTCCCCCGGTTTGCTCAAGGGCTATTACAAAAACCAAAAGGCCACAGACGAGGTCTTGACCGCCGATGGTTGGTACCACACCAGCGATGCGGGCTTCATTGACTCGCATGGGCACCTCAAAATCATCGACCGCGTGAAAGACGTGGGCCGCATACAGGGTGGGGTCAACGATGGTGCGATGTTCGCGCCCAAGTACGTCGAAAACAAACTCAAGTTCTTTCCACACATCAAGGAAGTGGTGGCCTATGGCGACCAACGCGAAAAGGTGTGTGTGATGGTCAACATCGATTTTGATGCCGTGGGCAACTGGGCTGAGCGCCGCAACTTGCCGTATGCCGGGTACACCGATTTGGCGCAAAAGTCCGAGGTGTACCAGCTCATCCAGGAGTGCGTGGAAAAAGTCAACGCCGACCTGGCCGAAGACACTTTGTTGGCCGGTAGTCAAGTCAGCCGATTCCTGATTCTGCACAAAGAACTCGACGCTGATGACGGCGAACTCACCCGCACCAACAAGGTCCGTCGTGGCTTCATTGCCGACAAATACAAGCCGCTGGTCGATGGTCTGTATGAGGGTAAAGCCGAGCAGTTCATCGAGACCATCGTCAAGTTTGAAGACGGTCGAACCGGCAGCGTGAGCGCCACGCTCCAGATTTCCGACGCCAAGACATTCACACCCGTGAAGGCAGCAGCATGACCAAAAAAATCGGCGACGTCATCCTCGACGTCAAGAACATCAGTCTGCGCTTCGGCGGCGTCAAGGCGCTGACCGATATTTCGTTCAATGTGCGCGAGCACGAGGTGCGCGCCATCATCGGCCCCAACGGTGCAGGCAAGAGCTCGATGCTCAACTGCATCAACGGCGTGTACACGCCCCAAGAGGGATCGATCACTTTTCGTGGGCAGCAGTTTGACCACATGAACAGCCGCCAAGTGGCTGAGATGGGCATCGCACGGACCTTCCAGAACTTGGCGCTGTTCAAGGG
>CAYRBW010000164.1:0-5201 GCA_964422575.1 uncultured Limnohabitans sp. | reverse complement strand
GCTGCCAGCGACGCACACGCCCATGGCAGCGTCAAGATCAGTGGCAAAGCGTTGGGTTTGGAGCACAAAAAAGGGGCTCAAAGCGCTCAAAAACCCGGACCATCGAGCCAAGCCATGGGCATAATGAAACCCATGGCGGGGATTTGAAATATCAATCCCCTATAGCGAAACCCACACACCACCGCCACTGCGGCGGTTTAGCTCAACATGGTTCATCCGCCGCGAATGACACTGCTGGCCTGGCTTGGCGCATCGACGCGGCGGATAAACGCTAAGTGTTAGATTGCACCAATGACAGTTCCGCGCTCCACGACCGGAAAGGGCAATGCCCTGGAACGGCGCATCCGCGACCTGTTCCAGGCTGAAATCGATGCCGACAGGTTCTGGGCGAAGAAGAAGAACTGCAAGGTCTTCTGGAAGAAGGGCTACTTCTCGAAAGACCGCGGAACCGAGATCATCTTCGATGTTTCTATCGAGGTGTATCTGCCAGGTGCACGGGAATACTCCTCGTTGGTACTCATCGAATGCAAGAACTACGGACACCGCGTCCCCGTCAATGATGCCGAGGAGTTCTTTGCCAAGGTTCAACAGGTGGCGGCGGCCAACGCCAAGGCAGTCATCGCGTCAACCGCATCGTTTCAGTCTGGTGCTCGCGAGTACGCCAAGTCGAAGGGAATGGGCCTGATCCGCTACTTTGCCCCCGACAACTTCAAATGGGAGCTCAAGCGCTCACCCTCGGCCACGGCCCGGACCACCTCGGCCGAAGAAGCTGAACTGGTCGGGTCCGCGCTCTCGCAAGAAGACTTTCGCAGTCTTGCTTTTGATCTGTACCTACAGTCCCCAGTTCGAGACACAAACTCCGTGTGGGACTTCTTCGAAGATCTGATGCTTGACTCCGCGCTAACGCCGGAGCAGGCGCGCCGCGTCTCAAACCCTCGAAGCAAGTTAACCAATCAAGTGCCGTTCTACGAGAAGGACGACCTTGAGAGCACGGGAACCGACGCGCTCGCGGCCCTCGGCTACGCCGGCGGCGAAGTCGACCTCAGTCTGCTCTGCGCTCGCGAGTCCGCGCGCACAGGACTGGTTGTGGAAACGGGGGTTCCATCACCCGACCCAGAAGCATCCATGCCCGTACTCGGCCGAATAGTATTTGATCCGTTGGTCATTCAGGTTTACGCGGGCAATACGGTCAACCGCGGTCGCGATCGATTCACTCTCGCACACGAACTCGCACACCACCTCCTGGACCATGGCCGCTATCTTGTGCGCGAGTCCTGCGACGACAACGACTTCGTACTCAGGCGCTCTGCGGCAATCGATGGAAGTGACGTCGCGCGCATGGAGTTTCAGGCGAACTATCTTGCCGCCAGCCTGCTGATGCCACGAACTCATGTCACTGAGGACTTCCATCGTTTGGTGCGGACGCTGGAAATTTCTAACAAAGGCTTCGGCCCACTGTACGTCGACGACCAGCCATGCAACATTCAGAACTTCGAGGTGGTGACTAGAGGACTGATGGAGAAGTATGGCGTGTCGCGAACTGCGGCGAAGATCCGCTTGGAATCGATGGGCCTGCTACGCGATGCAAGAGGCCGCTCCGGCCCTCGGTCCATCCAAGGGGTTCTGGCATCTCGGTACGCTGACTGAAGAAGCGCTCGGCCATTGGCGCAGTGCAATCTAACTCGAACGTTGAACCTATGATCCATCGCACACTCCTTTTGGTTCTTCTCGCCACAGCCTCATCATCAGGCTGGACTCAGACAACATCACAGTTGCCGCTGATTCAGTCTTGCTCGCCCATGACCCAATGCGAGACGGGGTTGGGAAAGCTGGATGACACTGAGAAGCAGGTCATCCAGAAATTGCTATCTATAGTTACATCCGGGGCAACTGAGATGCAAATTACGCAACGCTTCGGACACGACCCGTTCAGTAAGAATCCACCAATGGCTGCGTTAGGTCAGCCCGCGGGAACCACAACATATAAGGCACTATGGTCCACTGCAGACCCGCCTGCTCGTTCATCTGGCCCACACTTCGATGTTCTTTTCATGAACGATCGCGCCGTAATGTTCACCTGGTACTCAGCCTGGCTTCGCAAAGTCGTGCGTGTCCAAGTCTCCGAATAATGCAGCCCAACAGGTCGGCCCACACGGACACACAGCAGCAGGTTGCCGCTGCGCGGCAGTTGCTGCGTGCCGGTGGCCTCCAACGTTACAGCTGTTTAGAAGCAAACTGAATGGCCGGAATCAGCCTAAAACGGGTGTTCACCCCATCGGTTTGAAGTCCTGAACCCGACCACCGCGCACCATCTGACAATCCCGCTCAAAAACACATCCCACTCACCCCGCCAAGCACCCCCACCCCACCAAGTCCGCCCTCACCTGCTCGGGCGTCTCAAAGCGGATGCCTTGCCAACCGTGTTGCTCTGCGGCGTCGATGTTGTGCTGCACATCGTCGATGAACACAGGCTGGCCGCGCAGGGGCCAGCGCTCTTGCGCCGTGGCAAAAATGTCGGGCAGTGGTTTGATCTGCTGCACATGGGCTGAAAAGATGCCATCGTCAAACTGGCTGAAGAAGGGGTTCACCCGCACCAGATGGTCGGCATAAGCAGCAGGCATGTTCGACAGGTAATACAGCCGATGGCCTTGCGCTTTTAGCTCGTGGATCAGGTTGAACGTGCCTTGGATGGGCAACAGGTGCGCGGGGATGATTGTCCAGACATATGCCAACTCAGACGGCCGCAATGAAATCGGTCACCCACTCCAGTTGCTGCAAGACGTTCAAGGCGGGCGCATGACCGCAGCCGGGCACTTCGATGACTTTGAGTTGCCCCCTTGTCCCGGGTCCTCGACGGCGCATTTCCATCACCGTTGCAGGCAAGACCAAATCTGAGGCCACTCCGCGCAACAGCAGGACGGGCACCTGAACAGCGTCGTAGTGCGGCCAGATCAGGTAGTCGTTAGGGTACGCGGTGAACTGCGTCACCATGGCCGGGTCGTAGTGCGGCGTCACACGTCCATCGGGCAAGCGCCGGGTGGACGTTTCTGCGAGGCGTCGCCACTGGGCCTCGCTCAACCACCCATAGGGCTTGTAGACCTGACGCAAAAAAGCTTCGAGCTCGGTCACCGTGGCAAAAGATGGCGGCGTGCCCGCATAGGCCTTGATACGGTCAATGGCCGCTTGGGCCAGCTCCGGTGCATTGTCGTTGAGCGTCAAGCTCAAGATTCGGTGCTTAAGTGCAGGCTCGACCAACCCCGCCGCACACAGTGTGCCAATCGCCCCCCCCATGGAAGTACCCACCCAATGCACCGCGCGCAACTGCAAACCGTCCATCAGTTCACGTGCGATGCGGGCATAAAACGCCAAGCAATATTCTTTTTCCGGGTCGGCACTCCACTGCGATAAACCACGGCCAACCGTGTCGGGACAAATCACGCGGTAGCCCTGCGCGCTCAGGTGCGCCGCCAGCTCGTCCATGTCGCGCCCGGTGCGGGCCAAGCCATGCCATGCGATCACGGTGCCTTGTTCGGCCTTGCCCCAGTCGGTGTAATGAATTTCCAGTCCAGCGCAAGTGATGTAGTTGGATGTGAAAGCCATAGGGACCTCAGATTTTGGAGGAAGCCGGTTTCTCTGAGACCAGCGCCCGCAACGAGGCCCGGTTGCGCAAACGCCCCACCACCCCGGTCGGGAAGTAATACACCGACAACACGAACAGCAGACCCAGCCAGAGCAGCCAGCGGTCGGGCGAGAGCAAGGCCGACAGCAAAGGCACGGCAGCCGTGGCTTCGCTGGCCAAGCGCAACAGGTCTTGCAAATAGCTTTGCGCCAGCAAGAACAACACAGCCCCAATGGCTGCGCCATAGATGGTGCCCATGCCGCCAATCACCACAATCAACAACACGTCCATCATGATTTCAAAACTCAGCGATGTGTCTGGCCCGTTGTAACGCAGCCAAAGCGCCAGCATAGCCCCGGCCACACAGGCATAAAGCGCCGACAATACACTCGACAGCGTGCGGTACACCACCACCCGGTAGCCAATGGCCTCGGCCCGGAATTCGTTTTCACGGATGGCTTGCAGCACTCGGCCAAACGGGGAGTTGACGATGCGCAGCAGTGACAAGAGCATGCCTACCGCCAGCAAAAACAGCAGGTAGTAGCACAGCAAGCGCCCATCGAGCGACACGCCCAAGAAGGGCTCTTCGCTGAACTCGGTGCTGGGCAGCAGCAACTCGGGCAGCTTGAAGCTCAGGCCGTCTTCGCCGCCTGTGAAATCGGACAACTGAGACGCCAAGGTTTGAAAGGCCGCGGCCACGGCCAAGGTGATCATGGCGAAAAAGATCGCCCGTACTCGCAACGAAAACAAGCCAATGGCCAACGACAGCACCAGCGTGAGCGCCAGCGACAGCACAAAACCCAGCCCAATCGCTCCCCAAGTTGGCCCCCAGGTGTTGGACGATATGGCGATGCCATAAGCCCCGATGCCAAAGAACATGGTGTGCGCAAAGCTCACGATGCCGGTGTAGCCCAGCAGCAGGTCAAAACCCGCCACAAGCACCACAAAAATCAGCACCTTGGCCGCGACCGACAAGGCCTTAACTCCGGGAAACAGGAACGGCGCGAACGCCAGCCCGAGCAAGATGACGATCAGCAAGGCGGCCAGCAGGCGACTGCGTGGATGGTCGTTGGAAATCAAACGGTTCAGCATGAAAATGTCCTCAGCGGTTAGCCACTGGGTACACACCCTGCGGACGCCACAGCAAAATGCCCGCCATCAACGCGATATTGGAAAACAGCGCCAACTTGGGGGCCAGAAAGCCGGTGTAGTTGGCCATCAGGCCCACCAGCAAAGCACCGATCAAAGCCCCACCGGTCGAACCCAGCCCGCCAATGATGATGACAATGAAGATCAGCACGTTCACCTGCGCGCCCATCTGCGGCACCACGTTTTGCTGGTACAGCCCCCACATGACACCGCCCAAGCCCGCCAGCGCACTGCCCGCCACAAACACGCCCACAAAGAGGCGGCGGATGCGGTAGCCCAGCGACTCGACCATCTCGCGGTCTTGCACACCGGCCCGAATCAGCAAACCGATCTTGGTGCGGCCAAGCACCCACATTTGCACCACAAACACAGCCAGGCCCACAGCCACCGCCAGCAGACGGTATTTTTCAATCGCGGCGTCGCCCACAAGCAC
>CAYRBW010000163.1:0-5213 GCA_964422575.1 uncultured Limnohabitans sp. | reverse complement strand
CGATCTGCCTTGCCGGTCGCGTCATTGAAGATCGCCACATTGGATTGGTGAATCGGCATGGCCTTTTCGATGATGCCGCCAGTTGTGCCCTTCATGGGGTTTGGCTTGGCATGCTTTTTAACGATGTTGATGCCATCGATCAACAGGTGAGAATCGGTTGCACGGGCAGTTACCTTGCCGCGCTTGCCTTTGTCCCGACCTGTGATGACGATGATCTCATCGCCTGTGCGAATCTTGTTCATGGCGCGTCCTTACAATACTTCAGGAGCCAAGGACACGATCTTCATGAACTTCTCGGTACGCAGTTCACGCGTGACCGGGCCGAAGATGCGGGTGCCAATAGGCTCCAACTTGGCATTCAGCAACACAGCTGCGTTGCCATCGAATTTGATGAGGGAGCCATCGCCACGGCGAATGCCCTTGGCCGTACGAACCACCACAGCACTGTAGATCTCGCCTTTTTTGACGCGACCACGTGGGGCGGCCTCTTTGATGCTCACTTTAATGATGTCGCCGACACTTGCATAACGGCGCTTAGACCCGCCGAGCACCTTAATGCACAGCACGGACTTGGCGCCGGTGTTGTCGGCCACATCCAACCGAGATTCTGTCTGGATCATTTCTTTATTCCCAACTTGTATTTCTTGCCAGCCAACTTTGCAGTTAGCCAACAGAAATCAGTCTTGGACCCGTCATTCACACTGCGAACCACTCGCTGCGCTTCAGTTTGGGCAGATACTTACGCTTTTTGCAAAGCGAAGCCCACGATTATGTCTGAAAAATTCCGGTCGCGCAAGATCTTTTGGAAATAATTTCCGCTGACGCTTGCAGACGCCTCAACTGGGGCAAAAGCATCCTTTGTGGCACGGACTTAGAAGGGGATCGCATGTCCAAAAATTCAAGGACACCGGGCATAGTCGTCTGCCAAGGCCTCAAAAGCAGCCAGGCCCGGGTCAACGCCCAATTCTTCGTTCAGGATTTGCGCAACTCTGGGTGCCAAGGCTTTGGCCAAGGTCGCATCCAAAAACAAACACCGGGATCGTCTGGCCAAGACATCCTCCACGGTTCGCGCATATTCATAACGCGCCGCAAATCGCACCATGCCTTCGGTCAAACCAGGCGCCAAGACGCTGTCGCCGCCAGGCAGGGCCTCCACCCAATCACGCTCTGAGCCATAAAGATGCAGCCCGGCAGGGCTGGCCAAGCCAGTTCGTGGACTATTCAAGGCTGGGGCCCCAACCAATTTGCAGCCCTCTGTCATCGTACGCTCAGGCATTTTCAGCCCCGCATGCGTTCGGGCTTGACGCAGCACATCATGGGCCATGGCGTGGTAAGTGGTCCATTTGCCCCCAGTCACAGTGACCAAGGCGGAAGCAGAGACCTCCACATGGTGCTCACGGCTGATGTTTTGAGTTGCTCCACGGGCTGCCGATGCAGTGGCCTCGGCTTTGACCAAGGGCCGCAAGCCAGCCCATGCGCTCAGGACATCTTGGCGCAGAGGGGCTTTTCTCAAATACCGCCCTGCCTCTTTCAGAATCAGATCGACCTCTTCGCTGGCCGGACGGGGCTCATGGGGCGCATTTTCACGCGCCGTATCGGTTGTCCCCAGCAAAACTTTGCCCAGCCATGGCACGGCAAACAACACCCGACCATCTGCCGTTTTGGGCACGAGCAAGGCTTTGTCACCCGGCCAAAACGAGGTGTCGACCACCAAATGCACCCCCTGACTGGGGGAGACCAGATCTGGCAATACCTGTCCGCGCTCACAGCCATCGGCCAAACGCAAACCATCAACCCACACCCCGGTGGCATTGACCACGCATTGGGCCCGCACCTCGAACTCGGTGCCTTGCTCTGCGTCTTGCGCGCGCACACCCACCACGCGCCCACTTTCGTACATGAGGCTTTGCACAGCCATATGGTTGACCACACACGCGCCGTCTCGGGCAGCGGTCCGCGCCAAAGCTACGGCCAAGCGGGCATCGTCAAACTGACCATCCCAATATTGCACGCCGCCACGCAAACCCTCTGTGCGGACGCCCGAAATGGCGGCCCGCGTCGCCTGGCCATTCAAAAACCGTGTTTTACCCAAACTGGCCGAAGCGGCCAACCACTCATACAGCTTGAGTCCCGCGCCATAAAACGCCTGTTCGCCCCAGCGGTAGGCGGGCATCACAAACGCCAAGGGCTGCGCCAAATGCGGCGCGCGCGCCAACAAACCTCGGCGCTCGTGCAAGGCTTCGCGCACCAACGGCCAATGACCCTGCGCTAAATAACGCACCCCACCGTGCACCAGTTTGGTCGACCGGGATGACGTGCCTTGCGCCAAGTCCTGGGACTCCAAAAGCGCCACACTCAAGCCTTCACCGGCCGCCTGCAACGCCACGCCCAGGCCGGTGGCACCACCACCGACCACCACCAAATCCCAAATCACGGGCGCTTTCAAACGGGCCAGCAAGTCCTCTCGCCTGGCGAGCAGGGGTGCGGCAAATGCTTCACGATCCTGAGTCACCCCATCAATCCTTGGCCCAAGCACGGGAACGGTCAACCGCCTCACGCCAACGCTGCGCCATTTGCTGCCGCCTAGAAATATCCCATTCGGGCTCAAAACGACGGTCTTCTTGCCACTGCGCCGATATCTCTTGGGCATCCGCCCAATAACCCATCGCCAAACCCGACAAATATGCGACCCCCAAGGCTGTGGTTTCAATCACCCGGCTGCGAACAACCGGCACACCCAACACATTGGCCTGAATCTGCATCAGCAGGTTATTGCGGGCTGCGCCGCCGTCCACCCGCAGCTCCGTGAGCGCCAAGCCACTGTCTGCGGCCATGGCAGAAAACACATCGGCCGTTTGCAAGGCAATGGCCTCCAAGGCGGCTCTGGCGATGTGCGCACGCCCCGTGCCCCGGGTCATGCCCACCAAAGTGCCGCGGGCTTGACCATCCCAATCAGGGGTGCCCAGCCCAGCAAATGCCGGGACGAGAAACACATCACCCGTGTCGGGCACGCTGGCCGCCAAGGCCTCCACCTCTGAAGCACTTTGAATGATCTGTAGGCCATCGCGCAGCCATTGCACCGTGGCCCCGGCCATGAAGACCGAGCCTTCGAGCGCATACGCCAATGGGCGAGATGTCTGAGCGGGGCCCTGCCAAGCCACGGTGCTGAGCAATTGATGACGACTCACTACAGGTCGGTCACCTGTGTTCATGAGCATGAAGCAACCGGTGCCGTAGGTGTTTTTGGCCATGCCGGGCTCAAAGCAGGCTTGGCCAAACAAGGCCGCCTGTTGATCGCCCGCCCAGCCGGCAATCGACACACTGCAGCCCAAGAGGTGAGCGTCTGTCTCGGCCACGATGCCGCACGACGGCAGCACCTGCGGCAACACGGCAGCGGGAATATTCAGCAGCGCCAGCATCTCCGGGTCCCAGGCCGCTGTTTTCAAGTTGAACAACAGCGTGCGCGAGGCATTGCTCGCATCGGTTGCGTGCACACGGCCACCGGTGAGTTGCCAAACCAGCCAGCTGTCCACCGTGCCGAAAGCCAACTCGCCGCGTTCGGCACGCGCGCGAACGCCCGGGACATGGTCCAGTAACCAAGCCAACTTGGTGCCTGAAAAATAGGCATCCAGAACCAAGCCCGTTTTGCGCGCGATCCGGTTCGCATGACCCGCCTGGCGCAATGCCGCGCAATGCGCCGCCGTGCGGCGGTCTTGCCAGACGATGGCGGGGGCCACGGGTTCGCCAGTCCGACGATCCCACAACACCGTCGTTTCTCGCTGGTTGGTGATGCCCATTGCACGTAACTGGCCAGGCCCAATGCCCGCTTGGGCCATGACGTCTTTCATGACAGCCAACTGGGTATGCCAGATCTCGTGGGCATCGTGCTCCACCCAGCCTGGTCGGGGGAAATACTGAGCGAACTCGCGTTGAGCGGTTGCCACGGCCTGACCCGAATGGTCAAACACCACCGCTCTTGAGCTGGTCGTGCCCTGGTCCAATGAAAGGATGTAGTCCATGCCGCAGAGACTAACGCAAACGGCCAATCACAAACAGCGACAATTCCCCGATTGCACCCATTTCACAGACACCCCAGAGACACCCGTCATGACCCCCAAAACACAACACATTGCTTTCATCGGCGGCGGCAACATGGCCAGCGCCATCATCGGCGGGCTGATCCGCCAAGGCATGACGCCGGACCAGATCACTGTGATTGAACCCTTTGCCGAAACCGCCACCCAATTGCTCAAAGATTTCGGCATCACCGCCTTGCCCGCCGCCAGTGCCGCACTGAGCCAAGCCGACCTCGTGGTCTGGGCCGTCAAACCTCAAATCTTCAGCGAAGCGGCGGCTCCGGTCATGCCCCATACCCAAGGCGCACTGCACCTGTCCGTGGCCGCCGGCATTCGCACCGACAGCATTTGCCGTTGGGTCGGCACAGAGCGCGTGGTGCGCTGCATGCCCAACACCCCGGCTTTGGTGGGCCAAGGCATCACCGGCATATTCCCTTGCCCGCCGGTTTCTACCGCCGATAAAGCCCTAGTGGCACAAGTCATTGGTACCACCGGGCAATATCTGTGGGTCGATCAAGAGTCCAAACTGGACGCCGTGACCGCCTTGTCAGGCTCTGGCCCGGCTTATGTGTTTTATTTCCTCGAAGCCATGACCCAAGCTGGCGTGGGCATGGGCCTGAGCGCCGAGCAGGCTTACCAATTGGCCGTGGCCACTTTCTCTGGGGCATCGTCTTTGGCCGCGGCCTCGGCAGAGCCGCCTGAAGTGCTGCGCCAACGTGTCACCTCCAAAGGCGGGACCACCTACGCCGCCATCACGTCACTGGATGAATCGGGCGTCAAAGCTTCATTTGTGAAAGCCATGCAAGCGGCCGAAGTGCGAGCGCGTGAACTGGGCGACGAATTCGGCAAGGCCTGAACGACTCCGGTTTTAAGCCACGCCGTAGCTCAGCACCACAGCCAAAAAGACGCTGAACCCCAACCAGTGGTTCAAGCGAAACGCTTTGAAGCAGCCTTCGCGACTGCGCTGGCGGATCAAAAAATAATGCCAGACCACCTGGCCTGCCGAAACGGCATAAACCAGCCAGAACCACAGGCCTTGCTGGTCCGCATTGAGCAAACACGCCCAGATCAAGAGGTAGGCCGCGTAAAAGCCCATGATGGCGGGCACATCCTTGTTGCCCAGAGTGATGGCCGAGG
>CAYRBW010000162.1:0-5246 GCA_964422575.1 uncultured Limnohabitans sp. | reverse complement strand
TCACAGCCGCGCAAGTGGACGCCCTGAACGCCACCCAAGTGGCCGCATTGACCCCCACAGCCGTGGCCAGCCTGAGCATTGCAGCCGTGGCCAGCCTGGACGCCACCCAAGTGGCCGCGATCACGCCCGCCCAAGCAGCACAAGTGACGGCTACACAAGTGGACGCCCTGGCCCCCGCCCAAGTGGCCGCCCTGACCCCCGCCGCCGTGGCCAGCCTGACACCAGCGGCCGTGACCAGCCTGGACACTACACAAGTGGCCGCGATCACCGCCACCCAAGCAGCGCAAGTCACAGCCGCGCAAGTCGATGCCCTGGCCCCTGCCCAAGTGGCCGCATTGACCCCTGCCGCCGTGGCCAGCCTGACAGCAGTCGCCGTGACCAGCCTGGACGCTGCGCAAGTGGCCGCAATCACGCCCGCCCAAGCGGCGCAAGTGACGGCTACCCAAGTGGACGCGATGAACGCCACCCAAGTGGCCGCATTGACCCCCACCGCCGTGGCCAGCCTGAGCATCACAGCGGTGGCCAGCCTGGACGCTGCGCAAGCGAGCGCATTGAGCGTGGCGCAATGCGACGCATTGAGCCCAGCACAGGTGGCAGCGCTGCCCGTGACCGTGCTCTCAAGTTTGAGCGCAGCGCAACTTGCTGCGATACAAAGTGATATGACCCCGGCGCAACAGCTGGCACTGGTCGATATTCAAGGTGCGGCGGCAATCACCCCCGCGCTGGCGGGCACATTGACCGCGGCACAGACTGCCAACTTGAGTCCAGCCGTGATCGGGAGTCTGAGCCCCGCGACAGTGGCCAACCTGACGCCAGAGGCCGTGGCCAGCCTGGGCACAGCACAAATGTCAGCGATCACCGCCACCCAAGCGGCGCAAGTGACGGCTACACAAATCGATGCTCTGAACGCCAGCCAAGTGGCGGCATTGACCCCCACCGCCGTGGCCAGCCTGACACCTACAGCGGTGGCCAGCCTGGACGCTGCGCAAGTGGCCGCAATCACCGCCATCCAAGCCGCGCAAGTGACGGCTGCACAAGTGGACGTCCTGGCCCCCGCCCAAGTGGCCGCGCTCACACCCGCAGCCGTGGGCAGTTTGAGTGCAGCAGCCGTGACCAGCCTGGACGCCACCCAAGTGGCCGCGATCACGCCCGCCCAAGCCGCGCAAGTCACAGCCGCGCAAGTCGACGCCCTGGCCCCTGCCCAAGTGGCCGCCCTGACCCCTGCCGCCGTGGCCAGCCTGACACCCACAGCCGTGGCCAGCCTGGACACCACACAAGTGGCCGCAATCACCGCCACCCAAGCGGCGCAAGTCACAGCCGCGCAAGTCGATGCCCTGGCCCCTGCCCAAGTGGCCGCATTGACCCCAGCCGCCGTGGCCAGCCTGACACCCACAGCCGTGGCCAGCCTGGACGCCACCCAAGTGGCCGCGATCACCGCTACCCAAGCAGCGCAAGTGACGGCTACCCAAGTGGACGCGATGAACGCCACCCAAGTGGCCGCATTGACCCCCACCGCCGTGGCCAGCCTGAGCATCACAGCGGTGGCCAGCCTGGACGCTGCGCAAGCGAGCGCATTGAGCGTGGCGCAATGCGACGCATTGAGCCCAGCACAGGTGGCAGCGCTGCCCGTGACCGTGCTCTCAAGTTTGAGCGCAGCGCAACTTGCTGCGATACAAAGTGATATGACCCCGGCGCAACAGCTGGCACTGGTCGATATTCAAGGTGCGGCGGCAATCACCCCCGCGCTGGCAGGCACATTGACCGCGACACAGATCAATGATTTGAGTCCCGTCGTGATCGGAAACCTGAGCCCTGTCGCCTTGGCCAGCCTGACCCCTGTGGCCATGGCCAGCCTGGACGCAGCACAACTGGCAGCAATCACACCCACACAAGCCACAAAAATCACGGCCGCACAAGTGGACGCCCTGGACGCCACGCAAGTGGCGGCATTGACCCCGACAGCCGTGGCCAGCCTGACAGCAGCGGCCGTGGCCAGCCTGGACGCTGCGCAAGTGGCCGCAATCACCGCCACCCAAGCCGCGCAAGTCACAGCCGCGCAAGTCGATGCCCTGACCCCCACCCAAGTGGCCGCATTGACCCCTGCCGCCGTGGCCAGCCTGACGCCAGCGGCTGTGGCCAGCCTGGACGCCACCCAAGTGGCCGCGATCACCACCACCCAAGCCGCGCAAGTCACAGCCGCGCAAGTCGATGCCCTGACCCCCACCCAAGTGGCCGCATTGACCCCTGCCGCCGTGGCCAGCCTGACAGCAGCGGCCGTGGCCAGCCTGGACGCCACCCAAGTGGCCGCGATCACCGCCACCCAAGCAGCACAAGTGACGCCTTCGCAACTGGCAGCACTGACGCCCGCCGCTGTGGCAGGATTCACACCAGCGCAAATCAGTCAATTCAGCAACGCACACCTTTCAGCGCTGACCACCGCACAAATTGCGGCGATGGAAGCCTCTGGCGATCTGGCTCAACTCAGTGCCGCACAACGCAGCGCACTCACCAATGACCAAACGCCTCCAGCCTCGTTGACATTGACGCTGACAACCGACCTGGGTTCACTGAACAACGACGGCATTACCAAAGCAGGTGTGATCACAGTCGGTGGTCTGGAGACGGGTGCGAGCTGGCAGTACAGCACAAACAACGGCACAAGCTGGAACGCAGGGACGGGCACCACCTTCTCGCTGGCTGCCGGAATGTACATTGCAGACACGCTACAAGTCCGTCAACTCGATGCCAAGGGCAATCACAGCCAAGTCACATCCAACGGTTCGGCCATCACGGTCGATGCCGCAGCGCCAGTGCTCACCATCACCGACGACTTGACCACACCAGTGGCCACGGGTCCGGTTCTTTTCACCTTTGCTTTCAGTGAAGATGTGGCGGGTTTCGACGTCAGCAAACTTGCTGTGACGGGCGGTACGCCGGACACTTTCACACGCATCAACGACAAAACCTATACGCTGGTGGTGAAACCTGCGGCCAATGCCACAGGGACCATCGGTGTGAGTTTGCAAGCCGACGTCGTGACCGACCTGGCAGGCAACCCATTAGGAGCCGCTACGGTTTCTCGACAGTTCAACACCGTTGGTATCGCGGCCGACACAACTGCCCCAAGTTTGGTCATCGACCACAGCCTTGTGCCGGGCTCGTTGTTGAGTCAAGTCTTGTTCACCTTCACTTTCAGCGAGGCGGTCACTGATTTTGACCTCAACAAAGTCAGTCTGTCGGGTGGAACTGCGGACTTCCTCACCAAAATCAATGCCACGACCTACAGCTTGCAAGTCACGCCGGCCGCCAACACATCAGGCAACGTCACAGCATCGGTTGCTGCGGGCACGGTCTCTGATCTGGCAGGCAACACACTGATTTCCGCAGCCTCTGTAAGCCGTGCCTACGACACCACATCGATGGTGTGGGAAATCACAAGCACACAAAGCAGCGTGCAAGAAAGTGATGGACTGGCCTCCTTTGTCATCACCCGTTCAAGTGGAGGGCACGCCGCCTCGCTCCAATTTTATTTGGCAGAGGGCACGGCCACGGCAGGCACGGACTACATCGGGGCAGCCCAGACCGTGCAGTTTGCCGAAGGTGAGCTCAGCAAAACCATCAAAATTGCACTGACTGACGACAACTTGTTGGAAGCCACAGAAACCATCATAGGGCGCATTGGCTCCCCAACGCGTGGCACCATTCTGATGTCCAACGCCACAGTGAACATCGTGGACAACGAACAAGTGCAATATGCCGTACAGAACGCCAACGCGGTCTCTGAAAATGCCGGCACCCTGAGCTTCACCGTCGTTCGCACAGGTGGTGTGAACGTGTCTGGCACAGTGGATTGGGCCGTCAAGGACAGCAGCGTTAGCAGCAATGACTTCACGAGTCCACTCAGCGGCACAGTCAGCTTCAATGCGGGCGAGACCGAAAAAACCATTGTCCTGTCCTTGAACAATGACAATTTTTATGAGTCAGATGAAACCGTCAAAATCAGTCTAAGCAATCCAACAGCCAGCGGTGGCGTCACCGCCACCGCCAGCAGCAGCGCCGCAACAAGCACCTTGTACGACGATGACCAAACCACTTTCAGTGTGACGGCCGTACGCAATACAGTGAACGAGGGGGATGGTGTTGTCGTTTTCACGGTCTACCGCGCGGGCTCGATCTCAGAAGCGGGCAGCGTGAACTGGTCACTCGGTGGAACCAGCAACCTGGCTGACTACACATCGGCGATGTCTGGCACAGTGAATTTTGCGGCGGGCGAAAGCAGCAAAAACATCGTACTGTCCATTTTGGACGACCAGTTTGCTGAACCGAATGAAACAGCCATTCTCACGCTGAGCAATGCAAGCTCTCAGTCGTCTTCTGCTGGTGTGACCATCAGCAGCGCGCAGAGCACAGTCACCGTGGTGGACAACGATTTAGTCACCTTCACCATCCAAGCTGCAAAAGCCACAGTGGATGAAAGTGCGGGGCAGGTCTACTTCACGGTCACACGGACGGGAGACATCCAAGCACAAGCCAGTGTCGACTGGATTCGCAGCAGTGGCGCAGAGCAAGGCACGCTGACATTTGCCGCTGGCGAGACAAGCAAACAAATCAGCATTGCCGTTCTTGATAACCTGCTGCCCACAGCCAATGCGCCCGTGACCTTGAGCCTGTACAACCCACGCCAGGCAGACGGGGGGGCAGCCACACTGGGCACCGCGACCGCAAGCACCACCATCACCGACAACGACAGCGTGACCTGGACGGTGGGCAGCTCAAACGTCTCTGAAGACGCAGGCTTCATCAGCTACACCATCACCCGCACCGGTGATGTGTCGGCGGCTGCAAGCATCGACTTTGCGACCAGCGGCGGCAGCGCCACGGCCGGCAGCGACTACACAGCCCTCACCCAAACGCTTGTTTTCTTGGCAGGCGAAAGCAGCAAAGTGGTGCGGGTGGCCGTGAGCGACGACACGGCATTGGAGTCCACTGAAAGTGTGACCGGTGTCATCAGCAACGCCAGTGTGGGCAACATCGCCACCGCCTACACCAGCCCCGCCATCAACGACAACGACAGCACGAGTTGGGCGGTGACCGCCTCAAACGTCACTGAAGACGCAGGCTTCATCCGCTACACCATCACCCGCACCGGTGATGTGTCGGCGGCTGCAAGCATCGACTTTGCAACCAGCAACGGCACGGCCACGGCCGGCAGTGACTACACAGCGCTCACCCAAACACTCAACTTC